>JBCAWW010000377.1:0-5942 GCA_038534415.1 Bacteroidota bacterium
CCTATGATCAACTAAATGGAAAAGAGTAAACTTCATCAATGCTGATATTGCCCCCTCGACAAGAGGTATGCCAAAGGGGAAAAAAGCAAACTAGAGGGGGCAATGATGCGAATTGGGTTTACCTAGCCATTAAAAATCTAATGTTTAAGTCTGAAGCCGTATAAGAACGATATCCCTGACCATTCTCAGATTTGGTTGGGGATAATCGTATCTAATCTTCTCATTCTCTTACAGCCTCTCTTTTTAGCCATCCATATTTACTAATTTCATTTTGCAAAAAATGGCTAAGCTCCTTATGCCCAGCATACTATTGATCGAAGACAATCTCTCAATACGAGACAGCATGGCTGAAATTTTAGAGCTATCAGGCTATAAAATTTTCAAAGCTTCCAATGGGAAAGCTGGCCTTACCATGGCCAGAGAAAAGATGCCGGACCTGATCATCTGTGATGTCATGATGCCCGAATTAGACGGATTTGGCGTTCTCTCTCTCCTCGCTAAAGATCCCAATACACAAAACATCCCTTTCATCTTTCTCACCTCCAAAATGGAGGGTCATGACCTCCGAAAAGGCATGAACCTGGGAGCAGATGATTATTTGACCAAACCCTTCGAACTCAGCGAATTATTACAAACTATTGAGCTGCGTCTCCAAAAAGCCAATGCTCGCCAAGTCCCGCTGCAAAAGCAAACGGTAAGCAGCCCCAATAACTCAGTTGAAAAGTATCAAAAGCAATTTGAAGCTTGGACCCAACAATTTGAAGAGCGCATCTTCTCCCCTAATCAAATCCTCTTTGATGCTGGGAGGCATCCTATTTTTCTTTATTATTTGACCTCAGGCATTGCCATATTGCAGCAAGAAGCCTCTCTCGATCGGGCATTTATTAGGCAACTCCAATGCCCTCCTAGCCTTTTGGGTTTCGAGGCCTTTTGTTCCCAGCAAGCTCATAGCGAACAAGCCATTGCCCTCAATCAAGTAAGAGCGCGGCCGATAGCGGTCAAAGATTTCAATCAGTATTTACAAAACGAGCCTCAGTTGATGCGGTACTTTTTACAGTTGCTAGCGGCCAACTCACTCGCCCAACAAAAACTCCAAGCAGCCTATGCCTTCGCCTCCGTCAGGAAAAAGGTCGCACTCTCTTTATTGAGAATCCACAAACTTATTGGAGATCAGGAGATTGATTTGTCTCGCGAACGCCTAGCCAGTTTTGCCTGCGTTTCGAGAGGCGCCTTGATGCGGGTATTGGCAGAGTTTCGAGAAGATGCTTTGATCAGTACCGAAAACACCAAACTCAGCATCCTTGATGTGGATTCTTTAGATTTTATCTCAGATTAGTGTCTTTGTTTTTGCTGCTTCGCAGAACGCTTCTCTCCCTAAGGCAAAGGCGAAACGATGACATAATTGCGGTTAAAGCTGGTATTTGCCGGATGACTCAATACGTTGATAAATACCACATTTACATCCGAACCGCCGCCTTGAAAGATCGTTGAACCATCGAGATTGAGATCGGTCCCTAGATAGCCTTCAATCGTAAAGTTGCGAGCAAAACCAGTATTACCAGCATCGCTTAGTACTTTGATAAATACAGAAGAGGGATCATTGGCTGCTCCCTGAAAAATAATCTCACCGCTATCATTTGCATCCCCAGACCAAAGTCCATAAGTACTCACTCCAAGTGATTTTTGCGGATTGAGTCCAAGCAGATTTTCACCCTTCCTAAAATCAACGACAGCTTCGTTTTCGCCAAAATAGCGCAATGAATCCGTCATTACCCCCAAATGATTGCGATGCCTGACCGCTAAGTAAAAGCTATCGGTTGCTTGATAATCATTGATTTGATCGGTAAAAAACAGGATTGAAGTCCGGCCATCCACATCTACAATATCACCGTCTTTTTGGATTAGGGCTGCTTTTTGACTGACCACTTGCGAATCAGCCGCCGACCGTAACTCCAAGATCACCCAATCAATCACGGCCGAATCTCCACTGATAGCAAAGAAATCTGATTTGACTGAGCGTTCCCCGATGTAGGGGTCCACCAAAGGAAGTAAGCCCTTTTGTCGTAAATCATCTCTCATCAATGCCGTCGGGATATCGTATGCTCCCGAAAGAATGGCCTGCGCTTTGACTTTACGATAAGCTCTTCGTCCAAGACTGACATATTGACCTTCTGCGAGATTGACCGCAAAACTCAGACTATCACCGGGGATCCCTTCTATCAGATCTGCATCTTCAAAATTACCATCGTCATCCACCATCAATACCCAGGCGCGTCTATCCGCAATCGTCCAACCTAAGCCGCTTAAATCAAAACTCAGATTCACGGTATCCGTTTCTCCACGCTCCCCCACTCGCCACACTCTGGCCATGCGATCCATCATAGCTGCTGGCACATTTTGACTGGCGTCATTTGCGGCAGCAGAACTCCCATTATTGCCCAAAAGCAAGAAGTCTTTCTGATCAAGTGGACTGATCGCCTTGATTTTGAGGATGCTGCCCGCTAGCGCGGAACGACTCTCCAGCTGCTCTAGGGCTTGGGTGCTATCCTTGGCGATTCCTAACTGAAAATTGGCGTGAAGTGGATAATCGTAGTATAAATGACTATTGGTCGGGATACTCAATCCGTATTTTATCGCCAAATAAGTTTCGATTCGCTGCCGACCTTCAGTCCAAAGTAGGGTATCAAATACGATCAGTTCCGCAAGCTCTCCCTTCCAATGATTGGAGGTTTGGTTGTCATTGCCGGAGCCATCAAATTCCTGTCCGATGGAAACTCGGTCAGCAGAGGCGGTAGAAAAACCGGTCCAATCTGACTCCAGCTTACCATTGACCCAACCATCGACAGTGGCTGCTGAGGTCTGTTGGCTCAGACTCACCATGAGTGGGATGTCCAACCAAATGTCCGTAGACAAAGAGGGAGAATCATCATCATAGATCAGCTCCCCATTGGGTCGATGACCATATTTGACGCGATTGCTTCCGCCATTGTGGGAGGAGAGATAGTAGCCATCATCATTGTCGGCACGCGGGATAAAGACGGCAAAGATACTGGCGTTGGCTGAAAGCTCATCTGCTAGACCGTTGATCCGCAGCCAATCATCGGCCCCATCAAAAGACAACATCTGATGCCCATTGAGGCTATCCGCAGATAAAACGGGTCGTTTGCCACTCAAACTCGAGCTTGCATGATTGCCGGCTAAGCCTTGGTCTAGCCACAGAGAGATTTCGCTATTGTCATAGACCAGTCCACTGTCCGCTTGCAACCATGCACTCAGATTGCACTTGAGCCCTCCGGGACCAGCAGACAAAGCGTTCACCGCAGGTGTCCAATCAATCACCACTAAGCTATCGCAGCCCTGCTTTGTATAGTAAAAGGTCGTATCTAAGCCCATCAGGCTAGGATCACAACTTTCAGCACTGAAAAAGGTAGTTAGGGGAGCATTGAGACAGCGTCTGCTAGCAAGACTTAAATAGGCTCCGTCGGAGAAGGCAACGTTACTAAAGACTAATTCGTCCCCCTCAAAAACAGCCCCGCTACTCAGACTGGCACTCGCAAAATTGGGGCTCTCGCTTTGCAGTAACGCAAAGTCTTGGGGATCAGCAGAAAGTCCCAATCCAGCCAAATCAAAGCGTACTTCTACCGTACCGATCTCCCCGATTGCTTGGATACGCCAAGTCCTACTGAGTCGCAAAGTATAGGGATCAGGGATGGTATAGCGAGCGTAAAACTCCGTCAAGGGCGCATTGTCATGGCCCCAGACTAAATAATCGCCATGATCTAGGCTTGATGCCTGTTGCATTTGCAGGATATCATTGCCACTGATACTCTTGCCTTCATTTTGAGTCAGACAGCGTGTATCATCTTTGCCTAAACCGGCCAAATCAAAGGGATAAGCTTCGTGATCGTAGTAAAGGTGATGCGCTACCGGTATCGTAAAACCGTATTTGAGTGCCAAATAAGATTCAATTTCCCAGCGAGCGTAGGTAGGCAGATATTGATCCATCACGATCATCTCTGCGATATCTCCGGCCCAAAATTCATTATTGTATGTGCGAGCGACTTGGTTATTAAAGCCGCTACTATTGCGATTGGTCTGTGCATCAATCGCGATTTCCACGCCTGCTTGTTCGATGCTACGAGCCCGAAGATTATCGTAGAGGAAAGTGGTGAGATAGGCTTCTCCAACTGCTATCTGGTTGGCACTAGTGACCAGATCATTTGACCACCAATAGTTGAGTACCTGCCCTGTGCCTGAAATACGGAAGGCATTGGTTTGGTTATTGGAGCCATAATTCCCGCTGCCCAGTAGTCCTCTTGCCCCTAACTGAGAGGGTCGATAGACGGTAAATATGCTATAATTACTGTTGCCATAAGGAACGATACTATCGCCGAGATCAAAGTATTGATTGCTACCATTAAAGTTGAGGGTAGGATTGCCATTGAGTTGGTCAACTTTATAGACCGCATCTCCGAGGGCGGTTTCAGCATTAGGGCCTTGGCCCTGCCAAGCATTCACCACATCTCCATCGACTAGGCCAGCAGTTCCCTGATCAGCTCTTAGCCATAATTTGAGGCTATTCCGTTCCCCACCAGGATTGCAATTCATATCATTGGGCATGCCCGGAGTTCCCCATAAATTGGGAGAAGCAGCCCAGTTTTGGCCTAAGCCATTGTCATAAAGTGGATTGACCAGCGACAGGCTAGGTCCATAACCGTCCGCTCCAATCGGCCAAGGGCTTTTGTCGTTATAAGTTAGGGAGTCAACTAAACAAAAACCTTCGGTATACAAGCGCAAATGCTCTCCTCCTTTGGAAAAACCAAATGGTAAATCCCCCACCAAATTGGCAGAGAAGGCGGGATATTGCCCCTGAAAAGCCATGGCATCGGTGCTTAACACCAAATAGCCATTGGCAGGAATAATGGTGGCAGGAGGCAGCACAAAGTAGTTTTGCTCATCTCTGAGTATCCAAGCACTCAAGTCCCAAGCAGTAGGACCCTGATTATAAAATTCGATCCAATCTCCCCCAGAATAATCTTGGGAGCCATTGTAGTAAATTTCGTTGATCAAAATAGGTTCCGAGCTCAAGCATGGATTGAGGCTATTGTCTTGTCCAGGAGTACCTGGCCCATCAGAGGCGGACCAGTTGATCGCCAAAGCATTGTCTAATATTGGCGCATTGAGCTCGATAGATGGACCATCGCCATCTGCTTCGCTAGGCCAAGGCGCTTTATCATCATAGGAGACAGAGTCGATCAAACAAGCAGTTTGGGTGTACAATAGGAGTCTTTCGCCTTGATTACTTAGGCCAAAGCCCAGATTGCCTTGCACATTGCTAATGCTGGGATATTTACCACTGAAGAGGGAAACATCCTCTGCTAAGACTAAATACTCTCCCGCGTTGAGCCAAGTATTTAGGGGAAATAGGAAGGCGGTATCGCTATCATGCAATTGCCAGTTTGATAGATCGATCGGATCAGAGGTCGGATTGTGGAGTTCCAGCCAATTGCCAGCGTCAAATCCGAGACTGGCGTTATAACTAATTTCGTTTATGACAATCTCTTGAGCAGAAGTACTCACACTAGCACAAGGATCAGGCAAATTATTGGCTTGGCCTGGAGTGCCAAAATTAGCGCCACCAATACTCGAACTTTGCCAATTGGCAGGGTTTTGATTGTCTAAGGTAGTCGCGATCAAAGCGAGACTAGGCCCTAAACCGTCGGGCAGACTGACCCAAGGTAAGCGATCGCCATAATCTACCATATCAACCAGACAACGCTCCGCTGTCAGCAGCGCAATTGTTTCCCCATCATTGCCCAGTTTAAAGGTAAAATCACCTATCACCTGGCTGACCGCAGGAAATACCGTCTGAAATGCCAGTAGATTTTCGGCTAATACGAAATACGATTGGGCAGGAATGATAGTAGTAGCGGGAATCTCAA
>JBCAWW010000378.1:0-5916 GCA_038534415.1 Bacteroidota bacterium
GGTGCTGGTATTGATTTCCTTTTCAAATACGACATCCCCTTTATCACTAGCTTGGTAATACTGGACTTTGAGGATCAACTGCCGGAACATCCCGGATTATATGTCGTTGAGATCATGGCTCGTGATCCTTATTATTTGAGTTCTCGTACGGTGGTTTGTCGCTCAGATATTAGTTTGATTGCGAAGGCAGGGAAGCGAGAAGTTTCGATATTTGCCAATTCTATCAAGACGGCTCAGCCTTTGGCCGGAGTAGACATTAAATTGATTGGACGCAACAATCAAGAGATTAGCAAAATCAAGACAGACGCTAGTGGCTATGCTAGCTATACTTTGCCTGAGGATATGGCCGATGGGTTCAAAGTCAATTTAGTTACTGCTTCGCAGAACGGTGAGTTCGCTTATTTACCATTTAATAGAACCCGTATTGGTACCTCTCGCTTTGAAGTAGAGGGAAGGCGTGAAAATGCTGCCGGCGTGGAGGCATTCCTCTACGGAGAACGTGATATCTATCGTCCAGGAGAGACGATTCACCTTGCAGCAGTGGCGCGAAATTATGATTGGGCCATTCCGGATAAAATTCCTGTCAAGCTAAAATTGCTGAGCCCAGATGGTCGCGCTTTTACGAGCCTCCGTAAAAATCTAGATAAACAAGGCGCCATGGAAGCCGAAATAAGTCTTCCCGTCAGTGCCCAAACCGGTCGTTATACAGCCCAACTTTGGTCAGCCAGCGATGTGCTACTTTCCTCGATGGGGATTATGGTAGAAGAGTTTGTGCCTGATCGGATCAAGGTAGACTTAAGCCTCAATCAGGAGGTGTATGATTTGGATGAGCCAATCAAAGTAGAAGCAAAAGCCGAAAACTTCTTTGGGCCACCGGCTTCGGATCGTAACTATGAAGTAGAGATGAGTTTATATCGTCGTTACTTCTCGTCTAAAGATTATCCTTCTTATCATTTTGGTATCCCTGGCCTCAATAGCTCCTTTGGCAAAGAAAGGCGCAATGGCAAAACCAATGAGACTGGACTCATGCAGGAGGAGTTCAAACTCAGTCCCCAATATGCTAATACGGGGCTGATGGAAGCTGAATTTTTTACCACTGTCTTTGATGAAACCGGACGTCCCGTCAATCGGAGGCAGCGAGCCAAAGTATTTACACAAGATATTTTCTTAGGCACCAAACGCAGTCGCTACTACAACCGCACGGGCCAAAAAGTAAATATCCCCCTTATAGCAGTTGATAAGAAAGGTAAGGCGATGAAGAATGTGGAAGTCCGGGTCCGCCTTATCAAAAAAGAGTATAAGACTGTAATGGCTCGCCAAGGCAGTTACTTTCGCTATCAATCTGAACCCAATGATGTGATTCTAGTCGATAAGCAAGTTACCCTTAATGGTAGCGACTATGTCTTTAGCTATACCCCAGAGCTTACTGGACGCTATGAATTAAGAGTGTCTCGACCAGGCATAAATTCTTATGTACAATCAGGTTTTTACGCCTACGGCTATGGGCGTACCTCTTACCAATCTTTCCAAGTAAATCGTGAAGGCCGGATTGATATTGAACTAGATCAGGAAGAGTATGAAGTTGGCAATTCAGCTAAGGTTTTATTCAAAACTCCTTTTGAAGGCCGTCTTCTCGTTACGGTTGAGACAGATAGAGTGCTCAAGCACTACTTCATCAATACAGATAAGCGGACTGCCATGCTAGATTTGCCACTCCAAGACAGCCACGTGCCTAATGTCTATGTAAGTGCAACTTTGTTCAAGCCACATGGCGTCAGTGATATGCCACTTACTTCTGCTCATGGTTTTGCCCCCATTATTGTCAAGCAAGCTAGCAATGAGTTAGCTATCAATATTACTGCAGTTGAAAAATCTCGCTCCAAGACTAAGCAAAAGATAAAGATCAAAACTAAGCCCAATACTAGCTTGACAGTATCGGTAGTGGATGAAGGCATCCTTCAGTTGACCAATTTTAAAACCCCTGATCCATATGACTTTTTCTATGCCAAACGGGCCTTACAAGTAAGTAGCTATGATGTCTATCCATTTTTATATCCAGAGTTTAATATGGGAAGTGGTAAGCCTGGGGGAGATGGTATGGACCTCGCGCGAAGAATCAATCCTTTGGTAAATGATCGAGTAAAACTAGCCTCCTTCTGGAGCGGATTGTTAAAGACCAACAGCAAAGGAGAAGTAGAATATGAAATCGATATTCCTGAGTTTTCGGGTTCGCTTCGGGTCATGGTGAGCGCCTTCAATGGGAAAGCGTTCGCCGCTAAGGCAGAAAACATCACGGTAGCTGATCCACTTGTGATCAGTATGGGGCTACCTCGCTTTTTTAGCCCTGGTGATACCATATCCGTTCCGGTAACGCTTACCAATACGACCGAAACCGCTTCAGCCCTGACGGCAAAGCTGCAAACAAAGGGGCCGGTCAAGGTAATTGGTAGTACTAGCCAAAATGCCCGCCTAGGCGCAAGCAAAGAACAAAGAGTCTATTACCAAATCGTAGCGGATTATGCCATCGGGCAAGCTAGCGTGAAAGTCGTGGCAGACGCTTTAGGGGAAACCTTTAGCCAAAATATCGACATTACCGTGAGACCACCTTCTACCTTACAAAAACGTAGCGGAGCTGGCAAAATCACGGTGGGGCAAAACCAGAAAGTCAATCCAGACTTGGACGAGTTTTTGCCTGAGTCGGTCCACATGAAACTAGTAGTGAGCAAAAATCCATTGGTGGAATTTACTGATGAATTAGAGCGACTTTTGCTCTCCCGTTATCGGGGTTTGGATCATACAGTCTCAAGTGCATTCCCACAACTCTATTATGGGGAATTTGCTAAGATGATCCTCAAAAACAATGACCAAAATCCCAATCCTGCCTATCACATCCAGGAAGCCATTAAGCGCCTACAACTGATGCAATTGAGAAGTGGTGGGATGACTTATTGGCCGCAACAAGGGTATGAGACATGGTGGGGAAGTATCTATGCTGCGCATTTTCTGCATGAAGCCAAAAGAGCGGGTTATTCCATTCCAGAGGATATGTTGGAAGAATTGCAGCGCTATATGGTAGATAAACTGAAAAATGTTAAGGTTCGGCCCTACTATTACAATGCCTATACTCGGAGAGAGGTTTATCCGCAATCAGTCAGCTACTCCCTATTTGTATTGGCACTGACTGGTAAGCCACAGCGATCCACGATGAATTATTATAAGTCCCGCAAGGATCAACTCAACCTCAGCAGCAAGTACCTGCTCGCTGCGGCCTATGCCATCATCGGTGATCGAAAATCTTATAAAGAGGTGGTTCCGAACTCCTTTCAAGGTGAAAAAGCCGATCCAACCTTTGGCGATGAGTTTATCTCACACGTTAGGGATGAAGCTTTGACTCTCTATGTACTACAAATTGTAAGTCCAGATGATCCCCAGATTGGGACCATGGCGAAACATGTTTCTGAAAACTTACGAAATCGCCGCTGGATGAATACCCAAGAGCGGGCATTTAGCTTCTTAGCCTTAGGAAAAGTCGCCGAAGAAGCCGCCAGAACAAATGCTAAGGCAACGGTCTTATTTGATAATAAAACGGTGGGCACCTTTACCGAAAACCCTCTCGAGTTGACCACAGATCAGCCCGCTCAGGGAACTTATGAGATCAAAACCGAAGGTATAGGTACGCTCTACTACTTCTGGGAAACAGAAGGAATCACCGTGGATGGTAGCTATGTGGAGGAAGATAGCTATATGAAGGTGCGCAAGACTTTTTATAATCGTGATGGCGGTGTTGTCAATCCCCAAAAACTTGTTCAAAATGATCTCGTCGTCGTCAAATTGACGATCGAAGGACTGAGCCAAGCGCAGGTCGAAAATATTGCCATTGCTGATATATTGCCCGCGGGCTTAGAGATTGAAAATCCTCGTATCACGACCTTGCCCAATATCGATTGGATGAAAAATCGTTGCCGAGAAAAGTATCTCGATATACGTGATGATCGAATCATATTCTTTACGGACCTTTATGGTACGGGTAGCTGCGCCTTTTATTATTTGGCAAGGGCAGTAAGCCCAGGAACCTTCAAAATGGGACCAGCTTCGGCTGATGCCCTTTATCGAGGGGAATACCACTCCTACAGCGGAGGTGGCCTAGTGAAAATCAGTCCCAAACAATAATGGATCAATCCAAGCGCATGAAATCCGTCCAAGATCCAATCATCCCACTGGTGGGAGATTGGATCTTGGATAATCCCGGCACTATCTCACTCGGGCAAGGAATCGTCAGTTATCCGCCACCGCCGCAGGTCGAGGAACGGATCAAAGACTTTTACCAAAACCCATCCCTACACGCTTATCAAGCCGTAGAGGGGATCCCCGAGCTGCGTAATCTTATCCAAAGAAAATTAGGCGAAGAAAATCAGATACTCCTGCGTTCCGAGAAGCGGCTGGTTATAACAGCGGGCAGCAATATGGCATTCTCTCATGCAGTCTTGGCGATTGCGGATGAAGGGGACGAAATCATCCTACTTACTCCCTGCTATTTCAATCACGAAATGGCACTTACGATGGCAGGGGTTAAAGTGATTTCAGTGCCTACCCAAGTTGACTATCTGCCAGATTTAAAACGGATCAAAGAGGCGATCACCGATCGGACCAAAGCGATTGTTACCGTCTCTCCCAACAATCCTACGGGCCAAGTATATCCTGAAGCCTTGCTAAGAGAAATCAATCAATTATGTCGAGCGCGTAAGCTTTACCATATCCACGATGAGGCTTATGAGTATTTTGTTTATGAGGGACACCAATCATTTTCACCCGGATCGATAGCAGGCAGTGAGGCTTATACGCTTTCTCTTTTTTCTCTCTCCAAGGCTTATGGCTTTGCGAGTTGGCGGATTGGCTATATGGTGATACCCGAACAGCTGTTTAATGCGATTCGGAAGATTCAAGACACCCAGCTGATCTGCCCTCCAGTGATTTCGCAATATGCTGCGCTGGGAGCGATGGAAGGTGGACACGACTATGTTTTGTCGCAATTGCCAAAGCTAGAAGACTTACGCAAAAAGCTTTTGGAGGGGCTTAAACCCCTTGGCCAATATTGCAAAGTTTCGGCTGCGGAAGGGGCGCTCTACATTTGGCTCGAATTGCCCGCTGAATCGGATGAGCTTGCCATCGCCAAAGCTTTGATTTATGAATACAAAGTTGCGGTGATTCCCGGCGGTACATTTGGCGCAAAACGACCTAGCCTAAGACTCTCTTTTGGCGCACTAGATGAGGAAATGGCCGAGCTAGGGATTGAGCGACTCTGTGAGGGGATCCCTGCCTTGTTGGCTTAGGAGGAGGATTGTACTGGGGCTTTCTGCTTTGCAGAACGCTTCTCTCCATAAAAAAAGAGCTGCCCAATAAGAATGGCAGCTCTTTTTTATTGGACAGTTTGCTTTATTCCGCTCTTTCCAAGTTGATCGTGCTTTCTGTTCTCAGCATGATACCAAAGAAATCAATTTCAAACGGGAAAAAGAGAGTCATCGTTTTATTCGTATAATCAAGGACATCATAAGTAATGCTTGTACCTGATTCAGTGGTAGTGATTTGCTCGTTTTCTTCGTCATAAGACCAAGTAAAGCTAGAAGTTTGGCCATCTTCTGTGTATTCACCACTGCCATCATCGTTAAATTGGTAAGTGACACCTGTAACTGAGACCGTAGAGTCTGTTGTTATAGCTACACCATCTTCGAGAACAGTAACACTACCAGAAACAGCGTTCCAAGTACCCGTGTTTTTTGGGAGTATTTTTTCTAGATTTTGGCAAGCAGTGAGTACCAAAACTGCGGCTAAGAAAGCTAGCAATACATTGCGATTTTTAGTCATTTGTAAAGTGTTTATATAGAAGTTTTGAGAAAAATAATAGAACCGCAAATTAGC
>JBCAWW010000379.1:0-5907 GCA_038534415.1 Bacteroidota bacterium
ATGTAAGCTGATGGTTCGGTAAACCGTTCGATTGTCTTTGCACCTGCGGGCTAGGTCACCACGCCCGCAGGTTTCCTAAGCCCATAAATCTGGAGGAAGTACTCGCGCAAATAGTCTATCCTCAGGAACGAAAGGTTTGCGAGTATATCAGTCTAAAGGTCCTCATTGATCGAGATGGGGGATATATCCGACACAAGGCCTTAAAAGGAGAATCTTTGGTCGTAGCGGGCCTTGAGCCCTACCTCTCTCAGCTCAAATTTCTGCCCAATCCACTTGGCTTTGAGGTTTCCCCTCGTTGGGTAGAGGTAGAATTTCGTTTGCCATTTAGGCCACCAGTTTCCCTCCCTGATATCAATACTTTCGTCTATTGTGATCGCGAGCCAAAAGTGCTCAATATGTCTGCTGTAATCAAAAAGCATCCCTTCCCACAGATTTTTAAAGATGCTTGTATCGAAGGCAGTACCATTATTAGGGTCTTGGTGAGCGAAAAAGGGCAGTATTTGGACCATCGCGTCATTAATTCGGTTCATCCAATCTTGGCAGATTATTGGTCCGAAGTAACCCAAGAGCTCGTGTTTTCACCCGCTCAACATCAAGGCAAAAACCTCGCCTTTTGGGTCAATATCCCCTTCAACTTCAAACTGATCCATTAATGTTTACCCTCATCCAAATATTGAGTTACGGCTGGCCGTCGCGAGAGGAGCGTTCCGCGAAGAGCGAAAACCAAGAAATCCTCTTTGCCAATAAAAATAAGGCCTATGGAGCTTATCAGCTGCGCAATGCTGAGCCTTGGTACTTGATGACGGCTATGGGATTGGTGCTGGGAGTGGGAGGGACTTTGTTATTGGCTTATTTGTGGTGGGCACCAATTAAACAGGCAGAGGCCCCAGCTGCAAACATGCGCGTTGTTCCTATATGCAGATTCTTTTCATTGCCCGTTTTTCCTCCTGCTGCGGCTTCGCCGAACGCTCATCCTCATCGTCAGGGAGAGGGCGATGTCAAGCTGAATAAATTTTTCTTTCAACCGCCCGATCCCAGCCCTACTGTACCTCACTATGGTTGGGGGATTGGACATGCGCAAGGAGATAAGCTAGATGGTTGGTCGTTGCCGGATTTGCCGGGGGAAGATGAAGTAATCCCAGAAGTGAAGAGGAGTTTGGAGGGAGGGATAATTCCGGAGGTGCAATGCGTTTTTATTATTGCCGATGAAGCGCCGCGCCCGGTAAATCTGGCGGACATCAAGGCGCAAATTCCGATACTCAATACTGCCTATCCGACTCGCTCCCATTTGCTTTCCTGCAAAATCAACAAAAGGGGGGAATATATGGCCCATCGCTGGATCACGGAGGTTCCTGCTTATATCAGCGAGCAGATTGATCCTTATTTGGCGGAGCTTCGCTTCGTCCCCAAAATTCAAGACGGCCGTCCCCAAGAGGCTGAATTATTGATATCATTGGAGATCCCAGATTTGGTATCGGATTGGGTTAGGGCTTTGCCCTAGTCGGCACAAGGCATTAATGAATCATTGCGCCGCAAAATTTTGCGGCGCTACGGGTGATGCCACCTGACGGGATTGGTTTGAATATATCGGCTAATTTGATGATATGCTTTTTGATCACGGATGATGTGATCGTAATATCTACTTTGCCAGGCGAAGGGAACCTTATTTTTGGTAGCAAATGATTTAACTCCTGCTTTGTAGCCTCTGATGACTGCCGCTAGGTTTTGAGATTGAGGACCGTATCGATTAGACTGCCATTCCAATTTCTCTTTCCGGTTAAAAATTAATATTCCGTGTACATGATTAGGCATGATTACAAATTCCCCTAGTGATACAAAAGGGTATTTTTGCGGAATTTTCAACCAATATTCATAAGCAATTTCTCCGATCCGGCTCGGATTTAGATATGTCCGTAGCGCCGCAAAATTTTGCGGCGTAGAATCCAATAGATCAGAATCAATTGTAAGGCCCAAGGCTAACGAGCGAACTGTCCCTAAAAAATGCTCCTTTCTATGAGTACAGATGGTTATAAAATAAGCTGCATTTTGGGCATAGTCCCAATCTTTTAGCCTAGTAGTATCGCTCCGGTAGTGGCCTTTTTTAAATTTCCCCATCCCCCAACCTAGCCAATCCAAGCTGTCTAAGCCAGCACTTTTAAGTAAGCGGTAAAAAGTGGCTAAATATTTATGGAATCGCCCCAAAATCCTCTCTTATAAGCAAAAGCATGCTCAAGGGCTAGTGGCGCCACAGCTATTTATTGTACACAAAACATTAGTTCCATGAGTAACAAAACATCAGTTATCTATGCTGATCTGACGGACATGGTGTTCGAAGATCGGGAACGTAATTACGGAGCGTATGACCTACGTCGCCGCTACCAACGCAATGTCCTATTGGGACTGGGGCTCACCAGTGCCTTAGTGATTGCCTTTGCCTTTTCAGGGACGCTTTCTAGTGCCGCAGCACCGGACAGTGATAGCAATGAAATTGTCCATACTTTTACTGAAGTAGACTTGCCTCCGCCACCCGTCACACCTCCCGTCGAGCTGCCTCCTCCGCCTCCCCCACCGCCAGCGCCCAAGATCAAGACTTTAGAGTTTTTACCGCCTGATCCTGTGCCAGAGGATGATGCCGATAAAAGTGCGACCATGCATGCAGTCGATTCGCTCAAGTTGATCAAAGTATTTGGCGCTTCTGATCAAGACGGTGAAGTAGTGGATGATTTACCTTTTGATTTTATCCCTGGTGATGGTGAGAAGGTGCCTGAATTTATTCAGGAAATTATTCCGGACGAGAAGGATTTTATTTTTGCTGACCAAGAACCTAAGCCCATCAATATGGCTGAAATCAGCAAGTCGATAAAATATCCGCAATTGATGCGTGATGCTGGTATAGAAGGTATGGTGGTAATCAGGGTGCTAGTCGATAAGTCAGGTGCTTATAAAAAGCATATTGTGACCAACAGTCCTCACCCTATGTTGACTAAGGAAATTGAATCCCACATCAGCAAGCTCAAATTTACGCCTGCTATTCAAGGCAAGAGGCCCATCTATTTTTGGGTCAATATTCCCTTCAATTTCCAGACACTCAACTAAGAAAGCTTTCGTTCGCAAAACGAGAATATGCTACATATAGCGTATTCTCGTTTTTTATAATTGAACATTGTGCGTAGTTTTCAGCTCCTGAACATTCTCATGAACGCACGTTCCCGAAAAGCGCTCGTTTTTTTGTTTGCATCAAATATAATCTCTGGCTTTGCTCAGGGGATAACGATGCTCTCTATTCCCTGGTCAATGATCGCGTTGCCCGGAGGGAGGTTTATCAACCCCATTATGGTGTCCTTGGTGACCTTGGCTTCTTTGTTTTGGGGCTTATACGCAGGGACACTGATCGATCGCTACAATCGTAAACATGTATTTTTGGTGATGAATGGGGTCGACTTCTTGATCCTGTGCCTCATTGCCCTTATGGGTTACCTTTTTGGGGTAGGCTTTATGCTCCTCGGATTCGCCTTCATGGTGACGATCTTTACCTACAATGTCCACTTTCCCAATTTATATGCCTTTGTGCAGGAGCTCTTTGATCCCAAATATTATGCTAGGGTCAATAGCGCAATTGAGATACAAGGGCAGTTTACCAACTTCCTCGGGATGATGGTCGGCGGGCTTTTGCTCGATGGTACTGCGGGACTGAGTTGGTGGCCTGATGCCTTGCATTTTGAGGCTTGGACCTTGCCGCAAATATTTTTGATGGACGGCTTGACCTATTTGTTAGCCTTTGCTTTGATCATCCAAATTCCCTACGAGCGACAGCGCAAGATTACCATCGATACGGGTACCCTCAATCAGCGACTTAGGCAAGGTTTTCAATACCTACAAAAAAACAAACCGCTTTTTATTTTTGGGGTGAGTTCGCATGTGATTTTCTTTTCCTTGATGGTGCTGATCCAGGTGGTTGCTCCTGTTTATGTGGCAGAATACCTTTTTGAATCAGCGAGTGTATTGGCCTTTTTCAAAGGCTTTTATGCGATTGGTGCGATCGCGGCAGGCCTGCTGGGGCTGTCTATGTTTGTACGTCGCAACAATCTGATTGGCGAAATAATCGTCCTCCTATCCTCGGCCGGTTTATTGTTTTTAGTGTTGAGCTTGACCCGTTCTGTGACGGTCACCTGGATCGCAGGCATCGTTTTGGGGGTTTGTAATGCGGGTGCTCGCATATTGCGAATCACCTATATCGTGCGGATTGTGCCCAATCGAGTGGTCGGAAGAGTGAACTCCATTTTTGCGGTAATCAACGTTTTGATGCGAGTGATTTTTGCTGGCCTGATGGCAATACCGTTTTTCTCCGATGAGAGCAATGGCGAAAATATCATCTACGGTATGGTGATCCTTTCGATGGTAATGCTGGTGGCCGCTGGGCTACTGATCTTCAATTTTGATCGTTTTAATCAAGAGGCGGCGGTGGGAGAGTAAGCCATTTTTTGTCATATGTCCTTTTTTGATTTGCGTATTGGTCTCTTGCTAATCATGCTCTCCGGCAATGCGTTCGCATTTTGCCAACAGACCCAAATTGGCCTCGTCGCGAGCTTTGGCACACATGAGCAAAAGCTCGGTATGCTGTTGCACTGGAGTCCTCTTTATTGGCAGTTACAAGGGCACAGTCGGGCGCAGCTTAGTTATAATTTCAAACACTTAGGTAGCCAAGGGCATGGTTGGGAACTGCAAGCAGCCTTGGGAGTAGCGTTCGCCTGGGGCGAAAAAGAAGAATATGAGCTTCCCCCCTATCTGTTTTTGCTCAGTCAGCAAACGCAGCGTCCGTGGAGTGTCGGGTATGCTTATATGCTGTATTGGGATCAGCAAGCGACCTCACAATATAGCGGTATGCTGAGTGTGGGCTATGGCCCTTTAATGCTCCGATTGGAGAACGATTTTCTGGCTTGGCGGGACTTTGATCGCTATCGCTCAGGGGCGACAAGTTTAGATTATTGGCAAAATGATATGATGATCAGTTTGCGGACGGTAATCTGGACCGGCGATCCTTATCACAAGGACAATCCAATCAGGCGACAGACCGGATTCCCATCGAGAGCGGGTTATTTGGACCTTTTTGGAGCGCCTTATGGCAATTGCTCAAGCGGTATTCTTAGTATTCGCGCTTTGCGAACGCTTCCCTTGGGACAAACTGCTTTTATGGATTTGGGCCTAGATGCGGAACAAATCCGCAACTTTTTTCAAAACCGCTTGGTACACGATAATCCACTCCTGCCGATCAATTGGGGGGACTTTAAAAACCCGCATGTGCCGATGCTTGACGAAAAAGGGAATAGCTATCTTTATCTGGAAGGTCAGAAAATACGTAAGCCCAAATTGTACTTTCAAGCGGGGCTCAATCAAGCGGCCTTATATTGATATCTGTTAGCAAAACGATAGTGAAAACAGACGACTTTGCACTGAGCCAATCCACCCTTTTACTAAAGGCTACTCTAGAGGATGATTAAGGTCATTCGTGATAGTCGATAAATCTGTAATTTTGCCCTATGGTCAGAGTTTTATTTGTATGTCTAGGTAATATTTGTCGTTCGCCCATGGCGGAGGGCTTATTTCTTCATTATATAAAGGAAGAAGGTCTTCAAGACAAAATAAGAGTAGATAGCGCTGGGACAGGCGGCTGGCATGTTGGAGAGCGGCCTGATGCGCGCATGCAAGCTACTGCTAAACGCCATAACGTACATTTGCCTTCCCGTGCCCGCAAAACGAGGGTGGAAGACTTTGCAGAGTATGACTACATCTTGGCCATGGATGAAAGCAATCTAGAGGATCTCAAAAGGCTTGCAGATGGGAGTATCAATTCGCAAGCCCAACTATTCAAGATGCGTTACTTTGATGACGATGCGCCTGATACTGATG
>JBCAWW010000380.1:0-5885 GCA_038534415.1 Bacteroidota bacterium
GCCTCGCCGAACGCTTATCTCTCGATCATCAAGATCATATAAGCATCATCCTGCAAGATCAACAACTCATTCTCTTGGCAATGAAAGAGGGCAAGCTACAGCTTTGTAATTACTACGCTTGGCAGGCTCCTTTAGATATTGTTTACTTCGTAGAGGCCGTGAGAGATGCTTGTGATCTCAAATCGCCTGATGTACCCGTATTTGTCTGTGGAGAACTCGAAGTAGATAGTGAAGTGAGCAAAGCAATTTGGCGATATATACCCGGCCTACGCTTCCCAACCAGCCTTCGTTCCAATCGATACGACAATCATCACTACTGGAAGTATGCCTTCTTAGCCCAAGTATCCGTACCTTTACCTGTCTAATGCGGATAATTTCAGGTAAATATCGAGGCCGAGTACTACACCCTCCCAAAGGACTGCCTGTCCGTCCAACCACCGACCGGACCAAAGAGTCCCTTTTCAATATCCTCAACAATTGGTATGATTGGGAAGGCCTGCGCGTCCTAGAACTTTTTTCCGGTACTGGTAACATCAGTCTAGAGTTTTGGAGCAGAGGAGTCGCAGAAGTTATCTCTGTTGATCAACATCCTCGCTGTGTCAAAGCGATCGAAATTGCTAAAAAAGAGTTAGGCATCGTCGGTGGGAACGTTATCAGAATGGACGCTTTTTCCTACGTGCGGCAATACAAGGGAGCGGCCTTTGATATCGTTTTTATGGATCCTCCTTACGCCATGCCTCGACAAGTCGAGCTCGTAAAGATGATTTTAGAAGGCCCCTTTCTCCATGACAAATCAACGCTGATTGTCGAGCACGCTTCTCAGCTAAAGTTGTCCGATCTGCCCGGTTTTGATATGGAAAAGACCTACGGTTCTTCTAGATTGAGTTTCTTTGATCAACCCAATGCTTAGAAAATGAAAAAAGCGATTTTTGCAGGATCTTTTGATCCCATCACCGTCGGACATGTTGAAATCATCAAACGCGGTCTGCAAGTGTTTGATCAAGTCATAGTCGCTATTGGGATCAATAGTGCCAAAAAATATTATTTCAGTCTTGAGCAAAGACTCGAAATGCTCAACCGCTGCTTCGCCGATGAACCCAATGCAAAAGTGGCTAGTTATGAGGGACTTACCATCGACTTTGCTCAGCAAGAAGGCGCTAATTTTTTGCTACGCGGTCTCCGCAATGGCCAAGATCTCAATTATGAGCAACCTATTGAGCTTATCAATAAGCATATGGCTCCTCAGATCGAAGTCGTATATTTAGTGAGTAGCCCAGCAAAAGCGGCGATCTCTTCTACCATCGTTCGAGAGGTCCTCAAGTTCAATGGTAAGGTCGAAGGACTACTCCCCGAAGCGGTTCTTGCCTACCTCGAAGAGATAAAATAAGACGATCTACCTCAAGGATATACTATTCCCAATTAAGCGGCGTTGTTTAAGTGTAGCAAAAGGCAACGAAAGCCATTTTTATCTTGTTATGATAATAAAGCATCGATTGAAGCAGGCATTCAATTGATTTTAGATCAGTTTTACTGATTAATACATTTGCCAAAGATTTCTCCTTAATTTTTTTAGCCGCCTGATGAGAGAGAGACGCATTGCGTCTCTCTTTCGTATTAGGATAATGTGTATTTTCGTGGCCCATGACGCACATCGCGGTCAATACTCGCTTACTATTATCCAAACGACTCGAAGGCATCAGTCGCTTTGGCTGGGAAGTGCTGCAACGCATGGTCCTGAGGCATCCTGAGATTCAATTTTCCTTCTTTTTTGATCGCCCCTTCGATCCGGCCTTTATCATCGCTGATAATATCACCCCCTATGTGATCCCACCCCAAGCTCGCCATCCCTTGCTGTGGTTTGCTTGGTTTCACTATCAACTCCCACGTAAACTGGACAAAATCGGCGCTGATTTATTTTTCTCCCCTGAGTTTTATCTCAGCACCCATCCGACTATACCGCAGATTCCCGTCTTCCACGACCTGGCCTACGAGCATTATCCGCAAGACCTCAAGGCTTTTGCTAGCTGGTATTGTCGTCGTTATTCTCCCCGCTTCGCGGAACGCGCCGCTCATATCCTGACGGTTTCTTCTTTTAGTAAGACCGACCTTGTCGAACGCTACCAATTAGCACCCGAAAAAATATCCGTAGTTTATAATGGCGCCAGTCCCCATTTCAAACCACTAGATCTCCCCGAGCAGCAAAAAGTGAGGGAGCGTTATACCGAAGGTAAACCCTACTACCACTTTGTCGGGACCCTCAACCCTCGCAAAAATATCGAGAACTTACTACGAGCCTTTGACCAATTCAAAACGCAAACAGATAGTCCTCATCGGCTATTGATCGTGGGCCGCAAAGGTTGGAAGTACCAAGCTGCCCTCGATACTTATGAAGCCATGACTCACAAAGATGCGGTCATTTTTACGGGCTTTGTGCCAGACGCAGAACTACCGGAAATCTATGCAGCCTCATCTGCTCTATGCTATACGCCTTATTTAGAAGGTTTTGGGATACCACTCTTAGAAGCCATGCAGACTGAGACACCGATCATTTGTAGCGATCGAACCTCCATGCCTGAGGTAGCTGGTAAAGCAGCGCTCTTAGTGGATCCGTTCTCCGTGGAGAGTATCACCCACGCGATGATCAGACTATATCGAGAGCCCGCCTTGCGCAACGATCTCCTCCAAAAAGCGCGGATCCAACGACAGCGCTTTTCTTGGGATCAGACTTACGATCGGGTTTGGGCCGCTATTGCTGCCTATTTGTAAACGAGTTGCCTCAATCACTGCAGATTTGACATACGTCTCCAAAGAAAAAGTCCTCGCCTACATCCTCAGGCAGTTCGGCGAAAACCGTGAAATCTTGGTATTTCGTCATACTGACTTTCCAGAAGCGGGCTTGCAAGTGCCGGCGGGGACAGTAGAGGTCGGAGAGGAAAAGCATGTGGCAATGCTCCGAGAAGTAAAGGAAGAAAGTGGACTCAGCACTTTTGATAAAGTGCAATTCTTAGGATCGACTCGCTTTGTGGCAGAGGCAAAGCAGGAAATCCACCATCGCCATTATTATCAGCTTGACTTTAGTCTCGAATCGCCCGCGCGCTTTGAGCATCGAGTGAGTGGCAAGGGGATAGATGCGCAAATGCTATTTGCTTATGAATGGCAAAAACTAGATCAATTGCCTCCTTTGGCTGTGGTTCAGGATGAGATGATATCAAAAATCAAACGCTAATGCTAGCACCAGAAATCAATCACGCTAAATTGTGGAAGTACGCCCAAAAGGAATGGGAAAGGCGTTTTTTGCTGCGCACACAAGCGATCAATCTAGCAGAGCTCAGCTTTCAAACCATCACAGATAAATACCTAGACGGTACGCGTTTACGATTGCGTAAAACTCAAAAGGAAGAGAAAGTTCAATTTAAACTGACTAAAAAGCTTGAATTGTCTGCGGAGCTAGAAGATTGGGTGAGCACAATCTATCTCAGCGAGTCAGAGTATGCATTATTCTATTCTTTGGCTGGTAAAAGCTATGAAAAGCGGCGATATTATAGGGAGCAGGAGGCGGAAGCCCGTATTGGTATTGATGCTATCCGATTAGGGGCGGAGATGATCTATTTAGCAGAGGTAGAGTTTGATAGCCCAGAGAGCATGATGCAATACCAATTCCCGCTGCCTTTTGCCAAAGAGGTTACTAATGACCCTTTTTATAGTGGCTTCGCTATCGCGCAACGCTCCTCTCTTTAGGCTAAGCCAAACCCAGATTGGGCAGATGCTTGATCTGATGATACCGCAAAGCTGACCCAATGCAGGCCCTAAGTTCGTCCTCCGGTATTTTTTGCTCTAGGCTAAAAACGATTGCCCGATTGCCCTCAAAGCTAAACTGAGCTTGAAACACCTCCCTAAAGCTGGGGACTAGTTTACTCGTACATTTAAAATACATTGCGTATTGCTCCGGTTTGGCTTCCTTCCAATCAATTCGGATCGTACTCCCTTTCTTGACGAGATAGCTAGGCTCTCCCCATTTGAGGGTTTCTTCCAATTCGGTGATGGACTCTATTTTTACAGCAGTTTCCAAAATGAGTCTGCGCAGATTTTCGAGTTTTGCTTTTACCGGAGCAGGGTAGGAGGAGAACTTATCTGCCACAGCTGGATTGCTGACAATCTTCATAGGGATAGTTTGATACGTCCAAAAAATACGATTCCTAGTCAGAAGTCTATAGTTTTTTGTGGATTTATTTTGATGATGGCCCCAATTTTGCAAACTAGGCCTTCACGCTTAAAAAGTCCCGACGCACGCCTATTGGTTTTGACCAGTATAAATTATCTACTTGGCTTGTACTTTGCGTAGGCTTAAGCTCAGAGGCCAAAGATTGAGATTGTCTTATCTGCGGTCAATTTTGTAAAATGCTGCAAACATCACCCGACATGAAACAGATTCTACCCGTATTATTGGTTTTACTCATCGGCCTCAGTGCTTGTAAGAGTACCAAACGTGCTTACCAAAAAGGAGATTATGAGACTGCGATTTTCAATTCCATTGAACGCCTCCGCAAGTCTCCGAATAATAAAAAGGCCATTGAGACGCTTTCTCAAGCTTATCCAGACTTTGTGCTCTACATGCAAGACAATGTCGATCAGGCCAAGCAAAGTGGAGATCAATTGCGCTGGGAAGAGATCGCCGGCTATTATGAGCTTCTAAATCGTGTCTATGACGAGATTCAGCGTTCGCCGGGGGCGAAAGCCGTTGTAAAAAACCCTAAACGCTTTAGCGCCGAATATCGCGAATCCATCCAAAAGGCAGCCGAGGTACGCTATGCCCTTGGAAACCAACGCCTGGAGCTGGGCCGTAATGGAGACCGTGAAGCGGCAAAAGAAGCTTTTTATAACTTTGAGAAGGCCCTAGAATGGCAGCGGGGATACCGTGATGCGGAAAATTTGATGCTCGAATCTCAAGATTTAGCTACCCTTTATGTGCAAATCGAGCCCATCCCGATGCACTCTCGCACCCTGGAGTTGAGCAATGAGTTTTTTGAAAATCAGATCGCCGAATATATCGCCGGTACTACTTTCAACCCTTTCATTCGATTCTTCATGCCGAGCCAAGTGGCAAGTATGGGACGCAATGCCGATCAGGTCGTACGTATGCAGTTTGATGATTTTGTAGTAGGACAATCCTACGTCAAAGAAACCGTCGTCAACCGTCAGCGAGATAGTGTAATAGTCGGTACTGTCAAGATTACTGACGATTCTACGGCCAATGCCTATGGGACAGTTAAGGCTGAAGTACATCAGTTTCAAAAGCAAATTACCTCTACGGGTTTGTTGGATATGAAGATCATCGATGTGCGTAGTGGCCGTGTCGTGAGCCAGCGTAAATTCCCCGGTACTTTTGTGTGGTATGATTACTGGGGCTTCTTCAATGGAGATGAGCGTGCGCTTGAAAAGGCCGATGATCGTTTTCTCCGTAAGAGCCGCGAAACCTTGCCTCCACCGCCACAAGATCTCTTTATTGAGTTTACCCGTCCGATATTTGGTCAATTGACGAATTATGTAAGCAACTTTTACCGTAACTATTGATCTGAATCAAAAACGTATATTTAGAGGCTAGCCTAATAACTTATGCTAGCCTCTTTTCTATTTGGACCTATGAGCACTTTTAACCGCTACGAGACCGAACGTCTTATTCTCAAGCCAACGGATAAAGAAGACGCAGAATTTGTCCTTCGGCTGTTCAATACCCCTAAATGGATTCAAAATATTGGCGATCGTCATATTCATTCTCTGGCAGACGCTAAGAAGTATATACTCGAAAAGCATATTCCTCAATTTGCTCGTTTAGGCTATGGCAACTATACTATGATCCGCAAATCGGATCAACAAAAGGTCGGCAG
>JBCAWW010000381.1:0-5871 GCA_038534415.1 Bacteroidota bacterium
TAGCCACTGAATTTGTGTTTTCCAGTCTGATTGAGAGTTCTGACTGTATGGTTTATCAATGCCACCCAAAGGGTTTGTAAATCTTCTGAAGCAAGGCCTGCCGTTTCTTGAATTTGAAATAGAAGTTTAGGGAGTTCGATTTCTTCACTCCCCATAAGTAAAAGAGCCATTTCACGGTATAGATTAATAAATGGCTCTTGGGACAAGATTGGATCTTTCGGTATTAGTTCTAATAGCTCTTTGAGTAAGACACTTTCTATCTCCTGACCTGTAATTTGCTTTTGAGCTTGATTGATACTGGCAATTTCAAGCTTTGTTTGTATCCACCATAAATCAAAAAAGTGCTGCAGTCTTTGAGAATCGGAGATTTGGGCAGTAGTTAAAGAGTCAGATCGCTCAAGTTTGTATCGAAAAGAAACCGCAAATTCAGTGGCTAAGCGTTCAAGCTCATACTGCATCCTAAAAAACTCCCCATCCCGTAGGGGGCGCTTCGCCATTTCCCGATCAAATTTCCGTACAGCCTTTTCAAATTCATCGGCTAGCTCTCGCTCATAAAGAGCCCGTAACAAAGCCACACTTTTCTCGTCTTTTCGTCCTCTAAATTCCTCGATTGCAAAAAACTCTTCTACCCAAGCGGTAAGGTCGCGTGTAAGTTTTCGGAGGCGAGCGTCATCAAAATCACTTTTGGGATACAAACTTTGCCAAAGATTTTCACGCTGGGGAGCATCAGGATAAGCATCAATCAATAATTGGCAAAGCTGCTGGAGATAAGTTTGTCGATCTCCTAATTCTGCTTTTAGCCATAGAGGAAAGCGTTTTCTTTCCTCAGGACTCATGCTTTCTATCAATATCCAGAGCTTCCGTTTTTGCATGCAGGGCGTAGTTCTTACCTAAACAATTTACATTTAAAACAGCTTAGATTACATATCAAGTTTGGGGGATATGAGTGACGAAAGGTTTGTCTGGGATTTAGAGGGTAATGTGAAAACTGATTCAATAGATTAAGGTCCTCAATACTACCATACACCAAACTCAATTGCCTATGCCCAAGTTTCCCCTTCGTAACCTGATGGTAGTCGGTGCCGAAACCGAGATTGGTCAGCTTTGCTGCCGCTTGTTTTCGCATCTTGGCTACGATGTTCTTGCTACAGCTCCTGAGCCGATTTCGGCACTCAATGTTCCTCAGTTATTATTGGATGTTTGTGATGAAGAATCTGTAGCTAGCGCCTTTAGGTTAGCAGTGGAAACTTTTGGGCCATTTGGCATTTTGATCAATGTTTCTGGCTTAGATAGTGTAGAGAAAGTCTACAAATCTTTGCCTGAAATGCAGGCCCAATTAGAAAAGCGCTTTTTTGCGACTATTGGTATCTGCAAGCGTATGTTGCCATATATGCGTAAAAGTGGTGGCGGGCTGATCGTGCAGGCTGGAGGCTTAGCACCAGTTCCCAAAGAACCCGAATTAGTCTCTATTTACCAGGCCGTACAATTTTCCATCTCGGGTATCACCCACCAGCTCAATGCGGAGATCCGTAAATACAATGTGCAGATTGTAGACCTTGAAGAAGCCCATCCGCATCGTGTCAAATCTGCCAAGGAGTGGTCCTTGCGAGATTGTTGGGCGCCAGAAATGCATGCTGGCAGTTTTGCGGCGATCCTTTCTCGGCTAAAGCTCAACGAAACCCAAGATACCTTATCCGAAATGGAGATTTTGCGGGCTATCGCCGAAACGATTCGTCAACATGACCCCAATGCCTATGACGCCCGCCTGGGCCGACTCAACCGTTTTAGTCCTCCGCATTTAGGTCTTACCTTGGATGCATTTCAACAGGCTTCTAATAAATCGGTGGCCAATCAGGACGAATACGTTAAATGCAAACTGAATTAAATCTGCTTATCGTTGGCCTCTCATGGGGGCTTTATTACTTTTTACATAGTTTTCTCGCAAGCACTCGCTGCAAAGCGTGGGGGCGTTCCCGGATAGGGCAAAGAAAATATAGACTTCTCTATAACCTTTGGTCTGGATTGGGGCTAATAGGGCTCTTATGGGGGCTAGCTAGGCTAGGGCATCTGGCTTTATGGCCTGATTTTCTTGTGGTGCAAATCCTTGGCTTGATGTCTCTAGCCGCGGGCCTTACTTTGGGATATCGAGCTATCAAAGCCTATGATCTGGGCGAGTTTAGTGGGCTGGGGCAAAGCACTGAGGAGGATACGCCGCTGGTGATCGATGGCTTAAATGCATATATCCGGCATCCGCTTTACAGTGCGATTATGTTGATTGCCTTTGGGATTGGTTTTTTATGGCCATGGGACACCCTTTGGGTAACGATTGGGCTCACTGTCATTTATGTATTTTGGGGTTCGGAGTTAGAAGAAAAAAAGCTCATAAAGCGTTATGGGACAGCCTATCTTGAATATCGAAAATCCGTATCTAGATTTGTCCCGAAGCTTTTGTAATCTAGATTACATCCATTCCCCGATAAGTGATATAACTTGCCCTCAAATTAGTCTTAATTATGTCTACCTTTTTTGCGGAAAAACTAAAGCATACCTACAGCTATCAGGAGTTCAACCAAATGGTCAAAGACTTGGTGGCCCAAGGCAAAACTACCGGCCCTAATCAGTCTGAGGCGCTGCTCCACTATACCGAGCTAAATTTGAAGCGGATGACGCGGCTCGATAAAACATCAAAATTGCAGCCTGATTTGGCTGAAATGTTGGGTAATTTGAAGCGTAACTATATTTGGTTAGTAATCAGTGAAGGCTGGTGTGGGGACGCAGCACAGATTATCCCGATCCTCAATGCGATGGCAGAAGCTAGTGCTAATGTCTCTCTTAGGTTGATTTTGCGAGATGAGCATCTCGACCTCATGGACAAATACCTCACCAATGGTGCGAGGTCTATTCCGGTATTGATTTGCTTAGATGCAGATAGTCTGGAGGAAATTGGTTTTTGGGGGCCGAGGCCTTTAGCCCCTCAAAAAATGGTTGTTGACAATAAAGAAAGTCATGAGCTAAGCCACGATGAACTCGTATTGGAGTTGCAAAAGTGGTACAACAAGGACAAGACTCTATCTATCCAACAAGAGCTGCTACGCTATATGGAAAAATGGGAGACGGATAACTAGTATCCATCTCCCAATTCTTTGAAGGTGTTTATCTCTATTGTTGAGGGTAAACGATCGTGGCAGCATAAACATTCTTGGCCGAGATCTCCCCATATACTTTCTTGATCAAATCTCCTCCTAGTCCTACAATATTAGCATTGTCGGCGCGAAGGCGAGCGATTACCTCTAGTTGTACGTAAGCTCCGGTTCCCGGAACTTCTAGCAAGATGGTGCTACCAATGGGTAGCGTCTTGTGGTAGCAATAGTAGATATTAGCGGGCTTTTTGGCTTTTACAGGCTGTATACCCCCAGTTTCGATGACACGATTGTAGTAACGACCGGTTTCCCGATCAACCACTTTCTCTACATATGCATTGTATTTTTGCTCGGCTGGCAACTCTAGCGGGGTCGCACTTGGGTAGTTGATGCTACCGGCATTACTGTTCTCTCCAAAATCTCCTAAGTTGCTCGCATCTGAAGACAAGCCATCTTCACCATTGGGATAGTAAACGAAGTCATCCTTATAATCTGGATTTGGATTGGTGTAAATAGGCTTTGGTTCAGTGGCTCTGATTGCGTCGTCGATAACGAGCGCCATCTCTGGGCTGATATCTTGGCCACGGCCTTGGGTGATAGTTTGTAGAGCGGTTTTGCGGCGCTCCTTCTCTGGAATCTTTAGGGCCTCAGCATACAGAGCCGCGGCTTCAATATCGGCTGATTCTAGGCTTAGTTTGTCATAACCCTGGATCCAACCGATGTTTTCTTTACGCTTATTGGTGAGGTGCACCCAACCATTTTGGAAGTCGTCTAGGATCACAATTTCACCTGCTTCAAACTTACCTTCGGTAACAGTACCTCTGGAATTTGGCGTTTCATAAATAGGCATGGTCTCTGTGAGTACAACCACGCCACCGTTTTGAACGACGTAATTGCTTTGTACCCATCCTTTTTTGCCGCGAGAGGTTTTGACATAAATGTAATTATGTCCATCAGACTTCACGTAGCCTTCCATACCTAGGTGTCGTAGTTCTTCGGTAAAGAGAACGGTTCCGCTTTGTTCGGAGCCACGACCTGGTTTTTTGTAAAGGCGAATGTTTTGATAGGCGACGATCGAATGCCCTTTGGCTTCGGTACGTTCGTAGATCACGCCGTCTTCGTAAAAGATTTTGTCTCTATTGCGTCTGCGCAAGACTTCATCTTCAGTATCTTGAAATGGATCTGTGGATGTTTGGGCGGTCATTACACCACCTAGCAAGAGCATTGTAAGGCACAGAATCCAATTGAGGGGCTTCCGTTTCATATGTGAATTCAATGTTTTGAGAACCAAAACTACTTAATGGCGCAAATATATCCAAGTAAAATAAAGTGTTACTGCTTGATTTTGTTGCATTTAACACCTTTAACCTATACTATTACTTTGGGTCTAAGGTTGCATTGAGGCCTGTGGATATATAATGCTGATCTCTTTCGGGACATAATCGCCAAAGATTGCTTGTACACATTCGGGATGTAAACCTACCATAGCAGGGTTGTCATTTCGTAAGCGACTGACCACTTTTAGTTCTACAAATCCTTGAGTATTGGGAATCTGGATTCGGATAGTGGAACCAATCGGTAAACTTTTATGATAGGCAAAATAAATGGAGCTTGTTTTGCTGGGGCCATTGACTAGGTAAATGCCACCCATTTCTACTGTTTCTCGACGTACAAGGCCGGTTTGGGGGTCTTTTACGCTTCTAAAATAGCGATTCGGATTGTTCTCCTCGACGGTTGGCATTGGGCGTTCTTGACTAGGGCTTGAAGTACTTAAATCCCTGGTGTTTTGCTTGGCGGCACTACTGACCAGGGGTGGATTATTGTTGCTGTTGTTATTGCCACTGCGTGAACGCACTACTTCTGCCATCGGTGAGCCAACCTGATTGGCTTGTTGATAGACCAATTCCATTTGTTTTTGGCGCTTTTGAGGATCTTTTTCGGCTTCTACGGACATCATTAGCGAGGCTAATAATACATCTCTGTCTTCCATGCTTACCTTATTTTGACCTTCAATCCAGCCTTTTTTTGCTTTTCGCTTACCTGATATGCCCACCCAATTATTGGTGAAACCTTCTACGATAACGAGTTCACCTGGTAAAAATTGATCAGTAGTGACGGTGGTTACGGTTTGTGGCCTCTTGTAGATTAGGCCTCCTTGCAGGATAACGCCCAGTCCTATGCCTTTGACAAAAAGATATTCGTGTACCCAACCAACCGCGCCGTCCACAGCTTGCACTTTGAGGTAAGTACGGCTTTCGTCCGCAACATATTGCGACTCGCCATTCCAACGTACCACTTCACCAAAGCGGATGACCCCTATGGTCTTGGCTACTTTGCCCGGTGCGTTTTTCATACTTACGCTTTCCCACGCGCAGTACAGATCCGTCTGGGTGTTTGCTGTTTGGGAAAAGAGGGAGAGGCTTAGGCCACATAGTAGCCCAAAGAGGATTAGATAATTTTTCACAACAATTGAGATTTGGTCCCGTACAAGGGAAACGGCAGATAGATAGCTTATAGTAATAAAAATTAAACAATTTGAGTAAAATGTCTATGTGCTATAACGTAGAACGATAAATTAGAATTGTCTCGTTCTTGTTTGATTTTTTCTTACAAATTGATTATCATTGATATTGTAATAAAGGAGATGCGAACACTACGAAATCATTGTTATTTCATGTATCAACAACAGGTGATTTGTTTAAAACAAATGTCACCAGGGATAGAGCTGGAA
>JBCAWW010000382.1:0-5871 GCA_038534415.1 Bacteroidota bacterium
TTCTTTTTAAATCAACAAAAAAAAAAAAAGGAGCATCCTAATTCCCAGACAGATCCTGAGCCTATTGACGGCATAGTTCTGATTTCAAAAATCGCTCTTGCGTTGTCATTAATAGCTCCACTCATTTTTGCAATCTGTCTTAGTTTTATTTCAATTGTGGCGACAGGTGGGATAGCACTAATGTTGTTTTGGGGCAGTTTAGCTGTTTTCTTGCTTCTCCTAATGACTGGTACTTTATTAGGAATCTTGACCTTATTCATGATAAATAAGGACGGTGGAAAGGATCAATATATTAAAGCCAGAAGAAGAGCCATCGGAGCAATCGTACCTTTTGGGGCAACTTTTCTTTTACTTATGATCTTATGGAGATACTTGGCCATCTAAAAGTAGCGCTGCTCTCAAAAATTTGGGAACAGCGCTATTTTTAGTCTTTCGGTCATGGGTCAATTCATACTTGGCACAGGGGGAGGCCCTTCTGGTAATACCGCTTGATAGACTTTGTCTCCTTTCCGCTCGCGGAACTCTGCCTTCATCTCTTCTCTGAGCGCTGGATCCGTAAACAAATCAACCATCGTCATCGACAAGGCATTTGCGGCATAATTCATGCCTTTGTGGCCAATAGACATGCCACCGCAGGCTACCACCGCCCAACTGTGCCAAGGGGTATCTTCAGGGGCCGTCGTCACCCGGAGGCTAATCTGGGGCACAATCCAACTGACATCGCCTACATCGGTAGACCCGCCTTGTGGATGCTCACGGGTAGGTTTTAGTTCTGTAATGGCTGAGTTTAATCCTTTTTCTTCTTTGTTGGTGGCTATTTGAATCTCTTTGGCAAACTCAATTTCCTCCTCAGAGTACTGGATAGCGCCAAGGGCCTCCAGATTGGCTTGTAAGGCAGCCGCACCGGTTCGGTTAGGGATGATTTCATGCATGCCTGAGATGAGTTCTATCTCATACTCTGCCCCCGCCATCATTGCAGCCCCTTCGGCGATCTTCTTGACTCTCTCATAAAGGGGTTTGACATCTTCCATCTTAGAGTCCCGCAAGCGGGTCCAAATCTGGGCGTTTTCGGGCACGACATTGACGACATCTCCCGCTTTTTCAAAGAGATAGTGAATGCGCACTGTCGGATGCAAATGCTCCCTTAGGTAATTGAGGCCTGAAGTATAAAACTCCATCGCGTCTACTGCGCTGACGCCATTCCAAGGATCGGCAGAAGCATGGGCCGCTTTGCCATAAAACTTGACGCGAAAATCGATCAAAGCCTTACTGGACTGGGTGTTGGCGCTTGTACTAGCACTAGGATGCCAGTCAAGGCAGATGTCTAGATCGTCAAATAGACCGGCACGCGCCATATACAATTTCCCACCGATGGTTTCTTCTGCAGGCGTACCATAAAAACGAATGGTGCCTTTTAATTTGCCTTTTTCGATTTGTTCTTTGATGGCTACCGCCGCGCCTAGACTCGCTACGCCAAACATATTATGCCCGCAACCATGCCCTGGCTTACCGTTCTCCAAAGGAGTTTTATCTGAACTCGCCTGCTGGGAAAGCCCCGGAAGCGCATCAAACTCCCCTAGGATACCAATAATAGGCTCTCCTTCACCATAACTAGCTACAAATGCAGTGGGCATTTCGGCTACCCCTCGCTCTACAGCAAAGCCTTGCTCTTGGGCATAATCCGCTAAAAGGGCAGCCGATTGGGTTTCGGCTAAGGCAGTCTCGGCGAAGGCCCAAATTTGGTCACTCATTTTGATCAGGCTAGGAGATTGGCCCTTGATGGAGTTTACGACTGCCTCTTTGAGTTTATCGACCTTGGGCGGGGGAGATTGCCATGCGGTACTGATACTGAAAATAGCCCATATGGCTATGAGGATAGAAATTCGTTTCATGAGAATGGGATAATGTTTAATACGGAAGATACGATTTTCGTCCCAGTCAAATGAAATCTCAATCCTGAGAAAATGTCGTTTATTCGAGGAAAACCCGAATCTTGGGTAGCATTTCCGGACCCGGAGGGATGGGGAGAACCGTTGCGCGAGTAGCGATACGCCTAATCTGTCGTCGTTCACCTGCAGATTGAAATAACTCCAATAGCTTGATTCGAGCTTCCAAGTTATAAGAATTGGCTTCTAGGCTTTGGGTATAAGATTCACGGGCAGTCAGCCTATCTCCGCTCTGCTCGGCCAATATCCCTTTGACTAGATAATAGTTGGACTGCTCATAAGGCATCTTGGGAAAGCGGGTCTCTAAAAACTTTTTATTTGCGCGCTCCAATTGCTCCAATTGGAGATATAGCTTCACCCAAAGATAAGGATCGCCTTGCTCGGCTAAGACGCCTTCTGAGATCGGCTCCAATAATGTAAGCGCTTTTTCGCGTTCTCCAAGGGAGAGATAGGCCTTAGCCATCATCGCGGTAAAATCGCTCCTAGGAGTACCAGCCGCTTCCAAAATCCGCTGAGCTTCTTCTAGCAATTCGATTAATTCTTCATAGCGTTGATTGGCCAATAATACTTTGGCATACTGGGCTCTATGATAATATTGCTGGGGTTTTTGAGCGATCAATTCTTTGAAAAAAGCCTGAGCTCCCTCCAAATAACCCAGCTGCCCTTTCAACTCCCAAGCAAAGGCTTCGGCAGCGGCTTTGCGATCTCGAAGATAGGTCGAAATCGTCGGCGCAGCCGCTGCATATGATTCTGCGATTGCCACCGCTTCTTGTATATAACCTAAGTCTCGCATCGTCTCTCGATACTGACTATTGAATCGGGCCTGCTCCGAATAATCCTTCTCTAAACGCAAGGCTCGTTCATACCACATACTGATCTCCTGTACCGCTTGCTCTGGCTCGATTTGGTTGGCTTGTAGCAGTTTACGGATTCTATTGGCCTTGGCGATATAGATCGGTGCATAGTTGGGCTCAAGGCCTTCTGCGCGGGAGATCCATTCTTGAGCAGTGTTAAACTGCCTCGCTTCTGCGGCCACTTTGGCATACTGCAAGATCGCAGGCAGATAAGTGCTGTCCCAAGCTAGGGCTTTGTCTAGGAGCGCGCGCTTTTGGGGTGGGTTGTCAGCCTTTTCTGCAAGGTTGAGGTAGACCTGCGCCCAATTGTCTGCCATTGCGCCGCTGTCGCCAGCTAAATAGGCTTGTTGCTTTTGTACTAGACTGTCCAAAAAGGCAAAAAGTTGGGGATCTTTGCGTTTTAGTTCTCCTCGGGTATTGATCGATTTGTGATTGAGGGGATGAACCTTGATCGGTATAAAATAGGCGGTATATGTCTGAGCAAGATATTCAAATTCGTTATTGGCAGAATAATAGTCGAGCGTCAAATCATTTTCCATGGCATGATAATAGAGTGCCCTTACTCTCCTAAATTCTTGGTCTGTAAAAACATTGCCATGAAACAGATGGACGTACTCATGCAGCGTAACATTGCGTTCTTGATGAGCACCTCTCTCCACATATTCGATGGCCGTTGCCCCACTGCCGACTCCACGGATGTCCATCCATTGGCGATTGTCAAAGGTCGTCGCTCCTCTAAAAAATGGGCTTTTCATTGCCGTGGCTAGGTCTACATGTAATGCAGGAATGACAAACTCTTTTTCTTGGGCTGCTAGAAAAGGGAAATATACTACACTGGTATGCAATTGATTCCAGATCATTTTCGGTACGCGATCGCCAGGAAAGGAGCCCATATCAGCAAAGACTTCACTGAAGTTTTCTGGATCGCTGATTTCTGTTTCACTAATTACTTTTTGCAAAGAATCATAGCTTGCCAGATAAGGGAAACGTTTTTGTTTGATGACTGCGGCAATCCCATTGTGGGCTGGACCGTAGTGTGGTTTTTTGTGTAGGACATTTTGGAAGATCGCCTGAGCGGAATCCATTCTTGCCATTAGCGGCTTGTCGTAGGCCATATAAAAGGCGGAGCCGATCATCATTGAAGGAAGCACCGAAGCAAAATAAGTACCTTCGATGGCTCGGCAAATATTGATGGCAGAGTCGATCTGATTGCTACTGATCAAACTATCAGCGGAGGCCAAAGCGGCCCTGATTTCTGCTTCATCAGAGTCTACATAATCCGCAAAAGTCAAATGAGTATGCCCATTGCCCCAATGCCAATGGGTGAGATAATGCAGGGGATTGACGGCGAGAGCTAGTTCCCATTGAGCTGCCATATCAGGCAGTTGGGTAGCATCGACTCTCCGCCAAATAGCATAGCCATAATAAAAGCGAGCATCGGCATTAAAAGGATCTATTTTGAGGCACTCTTCGAGGAACGATTCTGCTTCTTCACTATTGCGCAACCAAAATTGAACTTCAGCGGCCAGCAGATACGCGGCGGCATTTTTGTTGTTCCAATCGATTACTTGCTCTGCCAGCGCTAAGGCCTTCGGATAGTTGCGTTGCTGCATATAGATCCGCCCTAGTTGGAGGACCACTGTTTCATCTTGACTATTGTTTTTGAGGAGGTCGAGACAAGTTCTTTCAGCTTTTTTGAGCTCCCACGCTTCAATCTCAAGTTGACTGCGATAGAGTCGGGCAAGACGATCTTCGGGCTTTTGCGCCAGGAGGGTGCTGACGAGGGTTTCGGCTTCGCCGAACGCATTGTTGAGTAAATGATATCGCACTCTCGGCTCCCAAAAGGCCTCATCTTCTTTGTGGGCCGCAAGCAATGAGTCTGCTAAGTCCCATAAACCAAGGGCCAATGCTTGCTGCGTTTTTTCAGCGAGATTGATTGTCTCATCGCTGAGAAGTGCTTCCCTATTTTGCTCCAAAAGGGCCATCGCACTCTCTGGATTATCGGGCGCTAATTGCTGTGACCGAGCGTTTGCCGCTAGGCCAAAAAAAATAAATATGAGAAGGTAAGTGCGAGTCTTATAAATCATAAAAAATGCTAACGATCCTCTGTCCAGATGTTTATACGTAAATCTGCCCTTCCAGATATGTGACAGCCTTGCCTCCTATCCAAACTCTATCATCAACCAGTTCGCACGCCAATACTCCTTTCCTCGGAGAAATTTGCCATGCGCTTAGATTGTGCTTGCCTAGTCGTTCGGCCCAATAAGGGATCAAGGCACAATGCGCCGAACCCGTAACCGGATCTTCATCTATACCCGCCTTGGGGGCAAAAAAACGGGAGACAAAATCTACCTCATCACCAGGAGCACTGACAATCACTCCGATCTTTTCTAGCTTGGCTAAGGCCCGCATATCTGGGCTTGTCTGCTCTACCGCTTGCTGATCAGCTAAGGCTACGAAATAATAATTTACCGATTGACCGACATACTGTGCGCCACTGATCTCAAGTGCGGGAATCAAGTCCGCGGGTACGCCATCCGTTACGGGTGGTTGAGAAGGGAAATCCATACGGTAAGCATCTCCCACTCGTTCTACTATGAGCTCGCCACTACGGGTGAAAAATATGATGCGATTTGACTTATAGCCTAGATGCTCAAAAAGTATGTGAGCCGTTGCCAAGGTGGCATGTCCACAAAGATCTACCTCTAAGGCAGGGGTAAACCAGCGTAGGTCAAAACCAGAGCCATTTGCTACAAAAAAAGCGGTCTCTGCGAGATTGTTTTCCGCTGCAATTGACTGCATAGTAGCCGTTTCGAGCCATTGCTCAAGTGGGCATACTGCTGCGGGATTACCTCCAAATAGATGATCCGTGAAAGCGTCAACTTGATAGATGGGAAGTCTCATATTTACGTCCTATGTGAACGTCTAAATTACGTAAAAATTGGGCTGAAGAAAGGCTTCTTGACGGATTGAGACTGATTCAGACAGAATTTATGTTTATAATAAGAAAGCATTTGCTCTCCCAAGCCAAGAGAGTAATTACTCTCTAAAATAAACTTTTTGCTTAAGAG
>JBCAWW010000383.1:0-5856 GCA_038534415.1 Bacteroidota bacterium
GCTTACGCATGACCTTGAGCGTATCATCTGAAGTATGCTCAGGTGCTACTTTGAGGCGACCTGAGATATGGCGCGTAACCAATTGCTCCATATACTCCTCCTTATCATCATTGTCGGTCTTTTTGTGGAGATCATCGACAAGCAGATCGTACCTAATGCCACTCCCTACAAAAGCTTTTTTGACGTCGGGATGCTCATCTACTTTTTTATAAACCTCTGTTAAGGGTTTATGGCTGGTATCTAGATTATGACATACTACCGGATGAATACAACTCGGAGCGGTACAACGATCACAGATCTCTTGTACCTTGCCTTTCATGCGGTACATATTGGCAGAAGGACCACCAATATCGGAGATATAACCTTTGAAGTCATCCATTTTGGTGACCGCATCGACCTCTTTCATGATAGACTCCTGTGAGCGAGAGGCAATGAATTTTCCTTGGTGGGCTGAAATGGTACAAAAGCTACAACCGCCAAAACAACCACGGTGCATATTGATCGAGAATTTGATCATCTCGTAAGCTGGGATGACCCCACGCTTGGCATATTTGGGATGCGGTAGCCGCGTATAGTTGAGGTCAAAAGACTGATCGATTTCCGCTTCCGTCATCGGAGGATAAGGCGGATTGATCACCAAAGTGTCTCGTCCTATGCCTTGTAAGATCCGGCGCGCTTTGACTTTATTAGACTCCTGCTCTATGATTTTGAAGTTGGCAGCATACTTGAGTTTGTCGCGTAAGCAATCTTCATGTGAGGCGACCTCTACATCCTCCCAATTTTTGTTTTTGGGCATTTTTTCATCCTCGCCGACTAAGAAGGCGGTCTGGGGAATCGTTCTCAAAGAGGAAAAAGGTACTCCCTTGGATAGCAGATTTAGGATCTCACGTAGGGCTTGCTCTCCCATACCATAGACGAGCAGGTCTGCGCCCGAACGCTTAAGGATACTCGGAAAGAGTTTGTCCGCCCAATAATCAAAATGGGTTACTCTTCGCAGAGAAGCTTCAATCCCTCCAATCACCACTGGCACATCAGGATATAGCTCTTTGAGGATCTTGGTATAGACTTCGACGCTATAATCAGGGCGAAAACCCGCCTGGCCTCCGGGGGTATATGCGTCAGTAGAACGCTTACGCTTATTGGCAGTGTAATGATTGACCATAGAGTCCATACAACCACTGGTCACCCCAAAAAAGAGTTTGGGCTTGCCAAACTTCTTAAAATCACGTAGATCGTCCTGCCAATTGGGTTGGGGAATCAGCCCAATTTTGTAGCCAGCATGCTCTAAAATCCGCCCAATCACAGCGGGGCCAAAAGCAGGATGGTCCACATATGCATCTCCTGAAATCAGGATTACATCGAGCTCTTCCCAACCTCTTTTTTCTACCTCTTTTTTGGTGATCGGTAGCCAATCTGTTACAGGGCGTAATTTTTGCATCATACAAAACTACAAATTTGGTCGATCAAATGTTTAATTTGGTCGGGAATAGCGTTTATCATACAACCATTTTAGGGTCTGCCGCGTCCTAGAAAGAAATAGCTGACCCACACTCCATATGCGCCAACTACTTTTACTGTTTCTCTTTCTCTTTCCAGTACTGGCATTCTCTCAAGAATTGAGTGGAAAGGTGACCGATCAGGCAGGCCAAGCGATACCCCAAGTAAGAGTCATCGTAGAAGGTACTCAAATCGGTGCCCTCACCAGCAACGATGGTGAATACACACTAGCATTGAGCCGTGGAGAATATGTTGTTCATTTTAGACACCTCAACTTTGGCGAACAAAGCTTTAGCGTCAAGATCCCTCAGGACAAAAGACTAAGCGTTGAGCTGAAAGCGCAAGACATACAAGTAGAGGAAGTCGAAATTGCTATCGGTAAAAAAGACCCGGCTTATGCGATCATGGAACAATTGATCGATAATAAACGGAGCTTTGTGAAGCAGTACGATACCTATGTACGTGAGACTTACACTCAGGCGCGCTTGAAGACGCAAAATATGCGTAAGCCTAAGCAGCTAAACGAAAGACAATTAGCCAGAAAAGCCCGTAAGGACAGTATCGCAGCGCTAAAAGATACCGTCCAAATAGACAGCTTGCTAAGTGATACGACGATGGTGGGGGATAGTCTCCTCGGAGAACGCATCGCTCTAGATTCTTTATCGCAAGACTCCAGCTTTGCCAAAGCAGATACAGCCGTTTGGGATACGATGCCCAAAACGACCCTCTTTGTAGAGTCAAAGGCCACTGTTTATTTTGCTTTTCCCGATAAGTATAAAACCATTGTGCATGGCTACCGAGATTATCAACAAGGTATTTCGGGACCAGAAGGCGTACAGGTGAGCGTAAGCTTTGAGGGGGAGGGTTCGCCTGTGGCGGACTATCGTACCGAACTCGATAACCCTTATTTATTTAATCTTGATGTCTCTGACGGGGAGTTTAATTTCTACCGCAATCTGGTCGAAGTGCCTCGGCTCTCAGATCGTCCCATGATCTCACCGCTCCATAGCACAAATTGGCGCATCATATATAAGTATAAGCTACTTGAAACCTATTATGAGGACAATCGGGTACATTATCGCATCCAGTTTTGGCCCCGCAATGAAATAGGACCATATTTTAAAGGCGAGATGATCGTCGTGGATGGACTTTGGGCCATCAAACGGCTAGAAGTGGAAGCCATGCCAGCGATGCTCAATTACTTCAAAGAATTTGCCATCACCCATCAATATAGCCCCAGAGCAGACGGCCGCTGGTTACTGGATGAAGAGATATACAACTACAAAATCAAGGATGGCAAGACCAACTATTATGGTGAGACGACCACCTTGCATAGCGAATATGTATTAGATCAAGAGTTTAAGCGCAACTTCTTTCGCAACGAGGTGCGGCGTACAGAAAAGGATGCTTTTGAAAAAGATTCAAGCTACTGGGCAGGCTTTCGTCCGGTAGAGCTAGGCTTGGACAATGAAGTCAATGAGCTGATCAGGACCCAAGACAGTATTGTCGCCTATCACTCTACTCCCGAATACCTCGCCAAAGCAGACTCGGCTTATAATCATCTTACATGGCAAGACTTTATCCTCAATGGGATTACCTATCGCGACCGTCTGCGCAGCATGCATTATTATATGAACCCGATCTTGGAGCAAATTCAGCCCGTAGGAGTAGGAGGTTATCGGCATAATTTGGGTGGCTCGGTGAGGAAACATTGGCAGCGGCAAAAGGTGCTGAGTGTAGGAGGAAATATCAATCTAGGCATCGTCAATCGAGACATCAGGGGCAATACTCGGATCACATTTTTATACAATCCACGTAAAATCGCCCGGGCTTATCTCCGCGTCGGTAACGATTACACCATCGTCACGGGCAATCAAACGATCTCCAATATCATATGCCCCGGCAACTTTATCCAACATCAATATATCGGTATTGGTAATCGCTTTGAGATCATCAATGGCTTATATCTTGATACGAGGGTAGATTTTGCAAAAAGGGATAATCTGGAGGATATTGAGCTGCAAGATTATTGGACGGAGCTTTGTACGAACCAAGATCTAAGACCGAGTTTTGATCCCTACAATGAATTTAGGTTTCGCCTCAGATTTGAATATACACCCTTCCAAAAGTACCAAATGGAACCTTATCGCAAGGTAGTTTTGGGCAGTGATTGGCCGACCTTTAGTGGGGAGTATCGCAAGGCGATTCCGGGGGTTTTTAATAGCGCCATTAGCTACGACTTCGTCGAACTCGGCGTCAGGCATGAGTTTATCCTTGGTTCATTAGGGACTTCGCGCTGGAAGGTAACGGCCGGTAGTTTTGTCAATGCAGATAGCATTCAAATTACGGATTTACGCTATTTTAGAGGTTCGGACTTCATCTTTGCCAATCCTTTAGAAAATCTTCAAATGCTCGGTCGCACCCAAAGTACAAGCAAGGGGTATTTACAATTGAGTTATTTGCATGATTTTGGTGGCGCTTTGATCAGTAAAATCCCGCTACTCAAATACCTTCCAATGCAAACCACAGTGGGTGCGAGTATGCTCTACCTGCAGGACAATAGCTTCTGGCATAACGAAATATATGCGGGTTTACAGGTCCCTTTTCGCATCAAACAGCAACGATTTAAGGTGGGTGGTTTTTATGCGGCTTCCTACACCAATGACGAAGATCGCTTTAACGGACGCTGGAAGATTGGCATTACCTTTTTCAACCCGATCAAAAACCAGTGGCAATACTAGGCAGTTTTTATGTTTTTTTACCGCTGCGCGGAACGCTTCTCCCTATCCCATCTGAAGGGGCTGAGCGTTCTGCGAAGCAGAAAAAAATAAAATCTCTCCTCGCTTGGTATATGCAGCATCCTTGAATAAGCGTTCTGCGAAGCAGGCCTCAAAAGAAAAGCCCACTCAACATTTATCTTCCTGTCTTCTCTAATTAGATTTGTACTCTCACTAAAGAGGGCGCTGTCGCGGGAAGATTATGAGTTGGATATACTTTGTTGATTTATTTGGCACGAGCATATTTGCGATATCAGGAGTACTGACCGCAATCGAGAAAAAATTTGACCTTGTTGGTAGCCTCATCATTGGATTTGTTACGGCGATTGGCGGAGGGACTCTGCGGGATATATTGATAGGTAGATTTCCAGTGGGTTGGCTCAATGATCGTAATTATCTCATCGTGATTTTGATTGGCTATGTGGCTGCTTATGCCTTTAAGGGGACTGTCATCAAGCTAAAGAAAAGTATGTTTTTGTTTGACACCATCGGTATTGGGCTCTTTACGATATTGGGGATACAAGTAGCCTTAGAACGTCAATTGAACATTGAGCATTGCCTGATGATGGGGGTAGTATCGGCCTGCTTTGGAGGGGTAATCAGAGACGTTTTGACAAATGAAATTCCTTTGATCTTTAGGAAAGAGATATACGCTTCGGCCTGCCTTTTGGGTGGAATCGTATATTTGGTTTTGGGGCAGATCAGTAGGATTGAAAATCTAAATATTATCGGTTCTATCTGTATCGTGATTTTGATCAGGTATTTTTCAATTAGATACCATTGGTCATTGAACTTTAGTAGCTCAAAATAAGCGAGAGCAGTAATAGCGAGGCTATTTTGATTTGATCGGAAGGAAATCTGCGAGGGATTGATGGAGATCAGCGGGTTTGAAAGGCTTAGTGAGATAGCCATTCATGTTTTGGGCAAAGACTTTTTCCCGCACCTCAGCTGTGGCATCAGCAGTAAGCGCAATGATCGGAATTAGATTGCCTGCATCTCTAATAATCCGGGTAGCCTCTAGCCCTCCCATTACGGGCATATTGAGGTCCATCAGGACTAAGTCAAACTCAGCTTCATTTACCATTTGAGTAGCCAGCAAACCGTTTTCAGCGTGTACCACCTCTACTTGCCATTTTTGCAGGAATCTCCTAGCGACCATGACGTTTACGCGATTATCTTCCACTAGCAATACCTTGAGGCCGAGCAAAGTGGCAAGTTTTTTTGATGCTGGCTTAGCTAAACTTGTGATCCCCTCATTAAGCGTTACAATGGGGAAGCGAATTTCGAACCAAAAGGTAGTACCAGTTGGTCCTATGTTCGGATCAGCATTACTTTCTAATCCCATCGTCCCGCCTTGCATTTCAACAAGCTTTTGTGAAATCGCTAGGCCTAATCCAGTGCCGCCAAAGTTTTTACTAGTATCCGCTTCGGCTTGAATAAAGCGCTCAAAAATCATGGCCTGATGCTCTTGGGCGATTCCCAAACCAGTATCTTGTACGGCAAACTTTAAGTGGCAACTTTCTTTGTCCAGAGAGAGTATTTGGTAGGAAAGAGTGATCGCCCCCTGAGTAGTAAATTTTAG
>JBCAWW010000384.1:0-5854 GCA_038534415.1 Bacteroidota bacterium
TGAGTTTCATGTACTCGAGAAAGTGTAAAACTTCCTTCTGGAGTTTTGGATCAAGGTTTTCGTAAGCAGCAAGGAGGTTTTTGTTCTTCCAAGTCATAATTAAACTTAGCTAAGGGAGATAATCTGTAAGCAAATAGCATAATTGCTGGTCAATAAAGTATGCATGCAGAGAAAACGGTCTATTTATGCCATTGAATAGCCCAAATCAGGCATTGATTGGATAAGTAGATATTCCAAGGATCAAATCATTTGCCAGAGGATGACTTTTAGGCGGATTTGTGGTCAAATGATTAACTTGCAATTCGATTTACGATAATCCTCTATGAAAATACTTATTGCGGGAGCCGGTGAAGTGGGCTTCCATGTTGCAAAAATCCTCGCTCAGGAGGAACACGACATTATCCTCATAGACAAAGAACAAGAACGACTCAGCCACATCGAATCTCACCTTGATGTAGGCACCATAAGAGGGAATTCTGTATCCATAAAGTTGCTAGAAGAGGCGGGAGTCGCTGACTCTGATCTCCTTATTGCGGCTACTTCCTCCGAAGAAACCAATATTACCACGGCCATCATCGGGAAGCATTTGGGAGCAAAACGCACCATCGTACGTATCTCCAATCCCGAGTTCCAGATCGAAAAAGAAAAAATCGATATGGCCACTCTTGGGATCGATAATATGGTCTTTCCTGAAGACTTAGCAGCTTCAGAGATCATTCGTTTGGTCAAACGCTCTGGCCTGACAGACTCTTTTGAGTTTGGCGGCGGCCGTCTACTTTTGACGGGCATGACCTTGGAATCAGGCGCTCCTTTTGATGGGGTCAATATGATCGAAGCGGTCAAAATCAATCCTAAGGTGAAATTCACCGTAGTCGCCATCCAGCGCAACGGCAAAACCATCATTCCTAGAGGTGATTCAATTTTTCAGTCAGGCGATCATGTCTATTTCATCAGCCGGCCCGAATGTGTGGATCCGATGATGACCATGGCCGGTAAAACCCGCGAGAAAATCAAGAACATCATGATTTTGGGCGGTGGTTTGATCGCAAGGCTCTTTGCCAAGCAAATGCAATCCAAGTTCAATATTCGTTTGATCGACAAAGACAAAGAGAAATGCTTTTTGCTTGCGGAAGAACTGCCAGAGGCCTTGGTGATTTGCGGCGATGGTAGTCAGGTCGATTTTCTCGAAGAGGAGGGTATCAATGACATGGATGCCTTTATTGCCTTGACCGATGACTCAGAAACCAACATTATTTCCTGCCTTGTCGCCAAAAATCATGGCGTCAAAAGCTCTATCGCTCTGGTAGAAAATATTGACTATATCAGCCTTTCTCAAAACATTGGCATCGATACTTTGATTAATAAGAAGATGATTGCGATCAACAACATCTTTCGTCATGTTCGCCAAGGAATGGTGGTCTCATTGACGAGTTTGCATGGTGTTGATTCGGAAGTGCTAGAATTTGAGGTACATAACAGTTGTAGAGTTGCCAATGTACCTATCAAAAAACTCGCCTTTCCGAGAGAAGCCATCATCGCAGGTGTCATCAGAGGCGAAGAAAGTTTCATAGCCGGCGGCGATACCTTTATTGAAGAAGGTGATAGAGTAGTGGTATTTACGCTGCCTGGCGCCGTACATAAGGTTGAAGAATTTTTTAAATAATGGCTAAAGGAAAAGGACGTTGGTGGAAATGGGTACTAGGCGTTATCGCCGCCCTCATTTTAGTAGTAATCGCTGGTATTTGGATCATCAGTGAGCCCAAGCCAGAAGGAGTAGAAGGCCCAGAGGCTGACTTGCTGGCTGAAAGAATGATGGATGCCGTCAATCACGAAGCTTGGGATACCACAGAAGCTGTAAGCTGGACTTTTGAGGCAGTCGAACCCCATCAGCATCTTTGGGATCGTAAAAGACACTTTGCAAAGGTTTGCTGGTCCAACTATGAAGTTCTCGTCAATATCAACGAAAGGACGGGCGTCGCCTATGCGATGGGGGGTAAACTCGACGGTAAAGAAGGGGATAAATTGGTCGAAACGGCTTGGAAATATTGGGTAAATGATGCCTTTTGGCTCAATCCCGTTGTCAAAGCTTTTGATCCGGGCACCAGTCGCTCCATAGTTACCACCGAATCAGGTGAAAAAGCCCTGATGGTTTCTTATAGCTCCGGAGGTGTAACCCCAGGAGATGCTTATCTCTGGTATTTGGATGAAAATGCTTTGCCTTATCAATGGAAGATGTGGGTAAAAGTACTGCCCATCAAGGGAATCGCCATCACCTGGGAAGAATGGAAGACCTTAGATACCGGCGCGAAAGTAGCAAGCAGCCACCAAGCGGGCTCTATGGGAGTCCCGATTAACGATATACAAGGCGGAAAATTGACTGATCTAGCACCGGGGCCTGATCCTTTTGCGGCTTTGATGGAGTAGGGAGGGAGTTACTGCTTCGCAGAACGCTTCTCTTATTTCGCCTTAATCGAATAAGCGTTCTGCGAAGCAGTCCAAAACTAAGCGGCCAATCTCCTCGAAGAGCGGTAAATCATCGCGCCAAAGCCAATACAACCCAATATCAAGGCTCCCATCGCTACATAATGAAACCAAAAGGGCTCTGCGCCTTCAAAGTCTCCCTTGATTCGGGCCACATAGGTGATAATCATCACGAGGCTGACATAGTAAAAATAAGTTAACTGGAAGCCTAGCTTCAGCTTATGCAAGCGAAAAGGCGCGGCTACGATCATCAAATAAGCCAGCGCGCCGCCAGTGAGTTTGACCGGCACAATTGGAATATCATTTAAAAAGACATTGGTCGCCAAAAAGCCAAAATGGATGACATGCAACACGGCAAAAGTTGTTAGCAGACTCTTTAGAGCTTGGTTTTCTGCGATTGGCTTGGGGTAGGAACTGGCAAATACATAAAAAGTGATCATAAAGATCAAAGCTGATAAACGGCCAGAATACCTTGCGGCGTGTCGAAATACTTCTTCTATTTCAGGATGCATGAAAAAGCAAGCTAAAAAGATGCCGATTTCTGCAGCAATACCGATAATTAGTAGCCTTTTGGGGGATATTTCCATAATGCGTAGTAGTTGTTCCCTTGCAACATAAAGCACTACTGAGCTAAAAACAAACCGTAGATTTTCGATACGCTTAGAAAAAAGCCCGGATATTCATTTATGATGAATTTAATTCCGGGCTTTTTTTAATGTCTACAAGATTAAGGACTGCCGACAATGCGTCAAATTAGTCAATCAGATAGGTCTATTTATCTAATACAAAAGTATAGCCAAAGCAAAAACGCAAGGTATTTTGTAGTGGATGGGGTTGGCGACCGGCCCAGATATAAGCGATATCCATTTGCAATCCCATAATACCTAGACTGCTGCCAAGAGTAGCAAAATTTCGATTGCCAAACTCTGGCGTTTCCAAAAAAGCGCCTCCTCTCATGGCCAATAAGGATTGATAAGGACCGTTGATACGCACCTCTGTGCCCATTTGCCAATTAATGGATCGAAACTCTTCTCCAATTGGGGCATCTGAAAAGGAACCGAACATACCGCTGAGTAGGGGTAGATCACTGCGTCCTCCTTCACTGGGTACCATCAATTTTTGACCTTGAAAACCAAAATCAAAAGCAAATGAGTATTCAGGGTCAAATTGATACTCGATTCCCTCCATAACGCCAAAAGCAAGGTTGATAGGAATAAAGTCGCGAGCTGCAGTAGTCGATGAATAAGAAATCTTAGGTCCGAGATCGAGAATCGAGACTCCCCAACTTGATCTTAAACTCAAATCGTCTGAAAGCTGCTGCCTTTTTTGGTAATAAAGACCCATATTAGCCGCGATTGAACGGACTCGTTCTGAACCATTAGCAGCGGTACTGGCTAAACTTGAACTAAAGTATTGCAGTCCGACTCCAGCAGATAGATTGTCAGTAATCCTCATGGCCACACTGGTACTGATTTGCTGTTCTACCGGATTGGCACTACCAATGGGCTGCCCCAATGCGTCTCTAAGATCAATCTGTCCTAGGTCAAACCGTCTTGCATTCACGCCTATCCCCACTCGATCTAGGTTCGCATAAAAGTTTACATCAGCGAGATGAATATCTGGAATTCCAGCCGCTCTTAACCAAGGGGTATAAGCAAAATTTCCTCCGATTAGGTTCTTATCTCGGGCCAATAGGGCAGGGTTCATTTGGTTGGCGGATCCGTAATAATTAGGGGCTGCGACTACGCCGAGTTCCCCCATACCCGCTCCGACGGGATCATTATGAATATTCAGAAAAGGTACAGCAGTTGTAATTGTTTTTAAACTCACTTGCTGTGCCTGGCTAAAAAAGCCAAAGCTTAGGCCGAGAGTCAGTAAAAGAAGGTGTTTCATGATATATGCAATTTAGGGTGATAATAAGAGAAGGATTAGATTTTATATTGATAGCTTAGTCCAAATCGGACTGTGTTTTGAAATTGATGATTATGACCGATGGGCGCGAGATAGGACATATCCAATCGAAAACCAGCTAGGCCCGCACTGGCGCCAAAAGTGAGTAGACTTTGATCGATTAAGGCTGAAGGCCCCCTTGAATATCCTGCCCTCCATGCTACTATCAACTGCTTAGGAGCATGGATCCTAGCTTCTGCACCAAAATGCCAGTTGATCGACCTCAATTCTTCTTGCCTGCTAGCATCCGTAAAGGAGGTGAGCATCCCTGGCAAAAAAGCGAGCTCACTTTGCCCTCCTTCACTCGGAACCAATAATTTTTGCGCTTGTATGGCTAAGTCTACACTCAATAAATGCTCTGCCTTATATTGATACTCCAATCCTTCCATTACTCCCAAGGCTAAGTTGGCAGGAATAAATGTTGCTACCGGCATGGGTTGGGGGTATGAAATCTTGGGACCCAAATTTGTAAGACTCATGGCATAATTATGCTTGAGACGAAATTTGTCATTAAGTGCCTGATGGCTTTGATACAGCAAACCTAAATTAGCTGCAAAAGAGATTACTTTGGCATAATCATCCTCTGTAAGGAAAAAGGAAAACTCTGATTCAAACCATTGCAGGCCCAAACCGACGGAGAGTTTGGGGGTGATACGATAGGCTATATTGCCACTGAGTCGATTATCTTGTGGCCTTTCAATATCAATGGGGGTACCCAAGCGAGTGATGAGTTGATTTCTGCCCCAATTAAAACGTCTCGCATTAAGGCCAAAACCCCAGCGGCCCTTATTGGCATAAACATTAAGGTCAATCACACTTCTATCAGGAAAGCCTATGGATCGGCCCCAAGGTGAGTAAATGATACTTCCGCCGATCAATTCCTGCTCTCTTGCCAGTAGGGCAGGGTTGAGGTTCATCGCAGCGCTATAATTATAAGGGGCAGCCACGACACCTATCATCCCCATGCCAGCGCCAGTAATTTCATTATAGCTTTGGAGAAAAGGCACCGCAGTACCGATTCTATGATCAGTGGATTGTGCCCAAGCACTGATGCCTAGCGTTAGACCGAAGGTCAAAAGCAAAATGTGTTTCATGCCAAGGCGGTTAAAAGGTGTGCAGTCTTGTCCCTCCAATTAAGCAATTACTCTTGTTACGATAAAAGCCAATTTTCGATCCCTCATGCAGTGAAAATACATATCAAATATTGGGTATAAATACCCTTGTTTACTCATTGGTTTATACCCTAATTCGTATCATATGCAGATTCGCCAAGCCTAAAGTATTGTATTACAATGGCTTAAGGCCCTGTGAAAAATAAACATTGCTTAAGCATTTGAGTACTTTTCCCTACGCCCAAACGTTCAAAACAGTTAATTTTTTAATAACAGTCTAATTTTATTTTATGAAAACGACCTACTGGGGT
>JBCAWW010000385.1:0-5832 GCA_038534415.1 Bacteroidota bacterium
TCAAGAAAATGCGCCTCTTTTTGCGGAGCATTTGTATATGATCCCCTACTTGGTACTGGCCTTTACTGCCTACCGCGTACTCAATTCGATCTCACAGTCCCTGCTCAAATCCGTCGTGCCTAACTTTTTGCAGCAAATTCTTTTGCGCTTAGGTTTGATGGTATTGCTGCTAATCTATTGGGGCGGCTGGATCGATCTAGACCAGATGTTGTGGGGGATAGTGGGGGTATATTTTGTGCCCCCAGTGATGGTGCTGATCTATCTGCTTTGGCTCAATAAGTTGCCATTTTCTTTCAAAACGAGCCTTTGGGGTACCAAGGCTTTTAGGGTGATGGCAGTCTTTGCACTTTATGCGATTCTTTCGGATCTGGTCCTGATCTTGGTCAATAAGCTGGACATCGCGATGTTGGCTTCTTTGGCGGGGGAGGATTATGCTGGAGTATATAGCAATGCTTTTTACTTAGCGCTTTTGGTGGCGATTCCTTATCGGGCTTTGGGAGCAGTGGTCAATCCATTGTTTGCGCGCCAAGCACGCGAGAAAAGCTATGGTGAGATCAAAGAACTCTACCGCAAGACTGCACTCAATAATCTCCTATTGGGCGGTTTAGTGCTGGTGGGAATCTGGGCCAATCTAGATAATTACTATCGCCTGACGCCCAATCTTGCCCAATATGTCGGAGGTGCCAATGCGATCCGCTGGCTGACTTTTGGGATCTTAGTCAACATTTTTATTGGCTCTCAACGGGCGATCATCATCAATACTCGCTATTTCCGTTTTGATTTATATTCTAATTTGGCCGTCTTGGCGCTCGTCTGCTTGGGCAATTATCTATTGATCCCAGCGCTATTGGAAACGGGGGCAGCCATCACAACCTGCATGGGCTTGATATTGTACAATCTGGTGGGTTTGGCCTATCTATGGCATAAGCTCAGGATTCATCCCTTTCAATGGTCATTGATTCGGATCGGGATATTGATTGCTTTAGCGATGGCCCTTGGCTTACTCATCCCTCGATTGGAAAATGTCTATCTCGATATCTTGATGCGCTCAGCCACCATAGTAGCGTTCTACGCAGGAGCCTCACTCTACTTCAGACTCTCCGAAGATGCAAGTGCGATGATAGATGGCCAATTGAAAAAATGGCGTAAAAAGGCCTAGCGGGGGTTGATGTCAAAGTTTTGATACAACTCCAATTTACTGCTGATCTGCCGTAAAATAGAATTGTGCTCCTCGATATTGCGGATGGTTTGATCTTGGAGAGCGTCCATCTTAGCCATCATCAGAGAAACCGATTTTTTGTAGGCCTCTAGTTGAATTCTCGCTTCTTGCTCGTCCAATTCATCGTTCATGAGGGCGTTTTCCCACTCGTTGAAGGCATTGAGCTCGTATAGAAAGCTGGCTCTCTGTTCATCAAAATTGCTCTGGAGGCTGTCTCTTTGACTGATGACATTGAGCAATTGGCTGCGCACGCTGGAGAGGCGAGCACTTTGCATCTTGCGCGTATTTTCTAAGTAGGGATCAACGGTTTCAAAATCAGCTAGATAATGGCGTTGCGTGGCTCTTAGGTTACGTTCGACATAAGATACTTTTTCGGCTAGATTGGTCCACTCAGGCTCAAATCGCTTTACCTGATTGATCAATGATAAGTTGGTAGAGCCGCAAGCCACTACCAAAGCACATAAGATGCCGAGCCAAACTAGTCTAATAGATTGATGCATATCGTTTGCAATTTACTACCTAGGCCCGCAATTCGCAATGAAACAGATGCAACCTAATAGGGGTTTTAGGTATCTTATCAGTCACAAAGAAAATTGAATTACTTATGAAACCGATACAAATCATATTAACCCTCTGCTTGTGTTTGGGCTTATCTGCACAAGTTTCTGCTTCTGGAACTCCCAGCAATTCTTTACGGATTAATGGACTTAAGCTTAGCCAGTCGACTCAACAAAAACTGAGTCCGCTCAAAGAAAGACGCGATCTGATCATCAAAGTTGGTTTGACCAATGCAAAATTGGCTAGCAGATCTGGCGGGGCCGACTCTGAATTTGCCGGCGGTTATGAATTTGGCTTTATGACGATTCGTAATAAGCGCCTGCTACGTGGTTTTGGCGTCTCATATTATACCAGTCAAGCAGGCTTTGGCAGTCTGTTTAATGCGGCAAATGGTGAAGGCAGCGGGCCTACTTTTGCGGGTATCAAAGCCCCGATATTTATCGGCCTTTCTTTGCTCAATCGTGATGACCTCAAATTGCGTGCTTATGGTGGGGCGATGCTTTATGCCCAGACCAATATCGATGCAGATTTTATATCTCCGCAAAATCTGGCTTTTGCCAATTTTGGCTTTGGCTCTGTATTGGGCGTCCAGTTTGCTTGGAAGCTTTTGCTAGCAGAAATTTATACTGAGCGTGGTTTGTCAGACTTATTGACCAATGGCACTGATGCCTATACGCTGTCCAATATTACTTATTCCTTGGGCGTGAGATTTTAAGTGCTGAGACAAAAGTATAATTACATACTCGGTGTCTGTCCTCCATCTACGGCAAGGTTGACACCATTGATAAAGGCGGCAGCTGGTGATGCTAGAAAAGCAATCGCGGCTGCCGTTTCGCTTGCTTCGCCAAATCTCCGTGCCGGAACGCTTCTAATCATCGTTTCTTCCATCTCCTCATAGCTGACCCCTGCTTTTTCGGCTCTGGATCGTACGATAGAGCGCAAGCGTTCGGTATCTGTAAAGCCCGGCAAAACATTGTTGACGGTGATGCCAAAGGGAGCTACCTCCGCGGCCAAGGTCTTGGCCCAACTCGCAACCGCACCTCTAGTCGTATTGGAAACCCCCAAACCTGCAATTGGTATTTTGACCGAGATCGAAATAACATTGATGATCCGGCCGTAGGCTTCGTTTGTCATGCCGGGGATGACCGCCTGTGCTAATAGGTGATTGCATACGAGATGCTGCTGATAGGCTTGGAGAAAAGCGTTCGGCTCGGCCGCTAATATAGGACCTCCCGCTGGCCCGCCTGTATTATTGACTAGGATGTGAAATACTTTGCCCTGCTCCGCGATATGCTCTGCTACTATGCTTTGGACCTCATCGGGCTTGGAAAAGTCGCCGACTAAAATTTCATGGATTTGCCCCTGACTGCTATCAAGTGAAGCCTTGACTTGGGTCAGACTATCTTGATTACGGGCAAACAGACAAACGTTTGCGCCTAGGCTGGCTAATTCAATCGCGGTGGCTTTGCCGATCCCTTGGCTGCTGCCGCAGACCAAAGCGTTTTTTCCTTTTAGTTGTATATCCATTCCTTGCTGACTTGCTACTTACTGCCGTACTAAAATGGCCGAATGCCTAAATCTAAAGAATAAATTGACTAAATTTAATTGTTCTGCATGCAGAGTATTTGGGCGAATTGTTGAGTGGATTGTGCTAAGTCCTATCTATTGCTAAAGCTCCTCTAGCGACTCATATAACAATTTTTCCCTTCAAACTTCAAAACTACTATCGTGAAAGCTGTCTTATGTAAAGCTTGGGGACCGCCAGAGTCTCTACAATTGGAAGAAGTCCCTAGCCCCAAAGCTGGCAAAGGTCAAGTCGTGATTAGTGTCAAAGCCTGTGGGGTCAACTTCCCTGATACACTCATCATCGAAGGTAAGTATCAGACTAAGCCAGAGCTACCTTTTTCGCCAGGTGGCGAAGTCGCTGGGGTGGTCAAAGAAGTCGGCGAAGGGGTCAAACATCTCAAAGAAGGCATGCCTGTCTTTTGTCTGATGGGTTATGGTGGTTTTGCGGAAGAAGTAGTGGCCGAGGCCAGTGTTACTTTTCCGATTCCTCCGGGCATGGATTTTATCAATGCCTCGGCCATCAGCCTGACCTATGGCACCAGCATGCATGCCCTCAAAGATCGAGCGCGACTCAAAGAAGGGGAAACCCTCTTAGTATTAGGTGCTGCGGGTGGAGTGGGGCTGGCGGCGATCCAAATCGCGGTTCAAATGGGCGCCAAAGTGATTGCGGCTGCTTCTACCGAAGAAAAACTTGCCTTCTGCCGAGAGAATGGAGCGAGTGAAACCATCAATTATCGTACAGAGGACCTCAAGGCGCGCGTCAAAGAACTGACCGATGGCAAGGGGGTGGACGTCGTCTATGATCCTGTTGGCGGTGATTATGCTGAGATTGGGGTGCGTTCCATGGCATGGAACGGTCGGTTTTTGGTCATTGGCTTTGCGACCGGTGAAATTCCCGCCATTCCACTCAATCTAGCACTCCTTAAAGGCTGCTCGCTGGTAGGAGTCTTTTGGGGCCGCTTCGCGCAAACGACACCCCATAAAAACATGGCTAATTTTATGCAATTGCTGCAATGGTTTCAAGAAGGCAAACTGAAACCACATATTTATAAAACATATTCCCTGCAACAAGCTGCTGCTGCTCTTAATGATATCACCGATCGCAAGGTGATGGGCAAAGTGGTGCTAGTTACAGACGCGAACTAAATCAAAATCTACCAAATGGCTACTCTACAAATTCCCATGGCTCCCAATACCGCTACCAATGCAGAAATGGAAGCCGTATTTGCTCAGCAAGGCGAATATGCTCGCACCTTTGGGCGCACCGATCACAAAGCGCGTAAAGCCAAGATCAAAAAGATTTTGGACTATGTATTGGCGCATAAAACCGAAATAGAAGGGGCGTTAGAAAAAGACTTTCATAAGCATCCGACCGAAACCACGCTGACAGAGATCTTGATCGTGGTAGCGGAGGCAAAGGATAGTCTGCGTAATCTGCGCAAGTGGATGAAACCCAAAAAGGTAAGTACGCCCCTGGTACAATTGGGGACTTCGGGCCGCATCCAATATACCCCCAAGGGCCGCACTTTGATCATCTCACCTTGGAACTACCCCTTCTCTCTGGCCATAGGCCCGCTTATTTCTGCGATTAGCGCAGGCAATGTAGCCATGATCAAGCCTTCAGAGATGACGCCTCATACTTCTGCTTTTATCAAGAAGATGGTAGGCGACCTCTTCGAGGAACGCGAAGTCGCAGTTTTTGAAGGGAATTATGAAATCTCGCAGAGCCTCTTGGCGCTGCCTTTCAACCATATATTTTTTACGGGCAGTCCAGCCGTAGGTAAAATTGTGATGGCCGCGGCCGCTAAGCACCTTAGTTCGGTCACCTTGGAGCTCGGAGGCAAATCTCCTGCTATCTTGGATGAAAGCGTCAAAGTGAAAGACGCAGCCGAAAAAATTGCTTGGGGCAAATGCATCAACAATGGTCAAACCTGTATCGCGCCAGACTATCTACTCATCCACGAATCGAAAGTCGATCAATTTGTGGAAGCGTTCCGCGCAGCGATAAAAAATATGTACGGCGATCAAGGACCGAAAGACAATCCTTCTTACTGTCGTATTGTCAACGCACGGCACTTTGGGCGTATCAATGCCTTGCTTGAAGATGCCATCCAAAAAGGTGCTAATGTGGCCGTTGGGGGTAATACGGATGAGAGTAAAAATTATATTGAACCCACTATTCTCACGGGCCTGACTACTGATATGGAGATCATGGAGGAAGAAATCTTTGGTCCCGTACTCCCGATCATTACTTGGAGTAAGCGTGAAGAGGTCATTGAGCAGATCAATCGCTTAGCACAGCCTTTGGCGCTCTATATCTTTAGCCGCTCTAAGCAAAATACTCGTTTCTTCCTCCAAGAAACGCGTTCGGGGGATGTGGCCGTCAATGATACGATGATTCACTTTTCGCACCCCAATTTACCTTTTGGCGGCGCTAACAACAGTGGTATCGGGAAAGCGCATGGTTATGCAGGCTTTCTGGCTTTTTC
>JBCAWW010000386.1:0-5832 GCA_038534415.1 Bacteroidota bacterium
ATTGACAAAAAACCTAATCCTTCTTTTTTGTGCAGTAAACCATGTCTGATTGCATTTTCGATAAAGGGTTGTAAGAGCATAGCTGGCACTAACAAATTACTGGCATTGAGCTCCTCCGCAATATCGAACTGGTAGGTAAAACGGCCTTGATAGCACAATTGCTCCATCTCGATATATAACTTGAGCATCTCCACCTCTTCGCTCAATAGGTGCTGACTTTTGCGCGAAGACTCCAAAAACATCCGCATCAACCTTGCAAATCTCGTCAGGTAAATATGTGAGGATTCGTTGTCGTTTTCGAGGATAAAACACTGGATTGCATTGAGGGCATTGAAAACAAAATGAGGATTGAGCTGGGCTTCTAATGCTTTTAATTCTAGCTCTGCTAGTCTCTTATTTTGTAGACTCTTTTTTCGCTCTCTCGACTTGATATGGCGCACTCGCAGCCAAAAGCCCAATGATAGCAAACCCACTAGCAGAATGACCCCTAAGGTAATGGCCCAATATGTCCGCCACCAAGGCAGTAATACTTCAAATGATTGCTGATAAGCGCTGCTCCATTTACTCCTTTCAGTACGCGCTTGCAGTTCATATCTGTAGCGGCCGGGACTCAAATTGCTGAGTTGGAGACTTTGGTTTTGGGTGTATTGCCAGTCTTCTTTAGAAGAAAGGCGATAGCGATACTCTACCCCATCAGGATTGGCATAGTTCAAACCTATATAATCCCAACTGATGCTCTGCTTAGGTTTGATTTTAAAGAGGCTAGAGTCTCCCAAACTTTGCCCGTCAATAGAGATGGTTTTGATATAAAGTTCTGGCGGACTTACTGTCTGCAAATCTCTATTGAGGGGTAGATAACTTACTCCTCTACTCATACCAATCCAAAGGCGATTTTGTCGATCCAAATGAAGCGCATTGATATCGTTGCTGATGAGGCCGCTTTGGGTGCTAAAACGTTCTAGTCTTTGCCCATCATAATGATAGAGCCCTTCTTGGGTACCAATCCATAAATTGCCATTATGATCAAAGGTCAATTTGCTGCAATTGATCCCTTTCATTTCGTCCCAGGTACTAAATCCGCTTACCGGATCTCCTTCAGAAATCGCGATTCCTTTTTGGGTGGCTAGCCAAATTTTTGATGCAGGCCCCACCAGCATGTCGTTGACAAACTCACTCGGCAAACCTCCTTGCCTTCCAAAATAACGAACGCTATCTCTGGTGATTTGCTTGACGCCTTTTATGAGGCTAAACCAAATATTATCAGGGGAGATTTCTTGGTAAATAAATTGTGGCGTAAAATAGGTCAGCCCCTGTTTTTGATTGATGCGATGCCAGAGAGAATCAGGCGTTGCACTTGGCCAAGCACTAAGGTATAAATCGATGTCTGGTTTGTCCTCATCAGGAGAGATTCGGGACGATGCCCAGACGATATGGCCTTTGTGAGACCCCAAGCCAGTAAAGGCGTTACTGATCCTTTCTGTAAAACGACCCTGATCAGGGGAATAAATCCATTTACTGCCTGCATGGTCAAAAACTAAGTGCTCATTATCCGTCCAAAGCAATTCATTGATCAAAGGCACATTTTCATTCGGCGCAGCTTTATACTGCCAGCTACCATTTTCAAAGATGGAAAATCCTTTACGGCTTGCGAACCAAATTTGACCCTTTTGATTTTCTGCTATATCGGTGATAAAGGAACGTCCAGGATCATCAAATTTGTGACTTTGAACCAGTTGTTGTCTCAGGAGGTATAAGCCATCTCCCATAGTGGTCAACCAAAGATTACCAGCACGATCTGCCAGGAGAAAAGATATTTCTGCGTTGAGTTTGAGTTGCTTGCTGAGGAGCGTAAACTGTTGTGTCTCTAAGTCAAAAGAGTAAAGCGTTTGACGATCAGCCCCCAACAAAAATAAGCTTTTGTCTATGCTGAGCTGCATTTGGATCACTTTTTTCAAGCCCTTCGGTATACTTACGCGCCTCTGTAAGACGCCTTGCTTTATCTGATACAGAAATTGATCACCCGCCAGCCAAAAATCACCACTTTGGCCTTCGGCCATGGCCTGGATCGGGAATCCCTCCAAAACATTGGGAAAAGCTGTGGCCAAACGTATTTTTTCTCGATCTACTAGCTGCATACAGCCTAGATCGGTCAAAAAATAAATCTCCTTGTCCTGCGCTTGAAAGAGACTTGCTCCTAAAGCGGGGGATAATTCTTTAACCTTTTTTGATATATCTATCCTGCGTCTGTGCGCCTTTTCGGAATCATATATTTGGGTGAAAATAGGACTTCCTGCTTCAAGGTGAAGTACCCAATAATCAAAGGTCGTCGAATCCTCCGCAAGAACTGAGCTGGCAAATACATTGTCAAAACTGGTCGGATGGATGTCCTGGATCAGCATGCGTTCTTGGTCGAGGTATACAGCCCTGATGTTTCTGATAAAGCTATAGTCGACAATCTTTTTATGAACGCTATCTCCTGCTAAATAATTGATGCCATAACGGTGTGGCCCTACATTTATTCGGCCCTGAGGATCTTGCCAAACAGTGATAATGGGATTGCGATTGAGGCCGTCGTCCATGGTGAGCGTCTCAAATTTTTCTCCATCAAAGGAGCACAAACCGTTGTCTGTCCCTATCCAAATAAGCCCAGTCGAATCTTGAAAAATTTCAAAGCCAACATTGTGGGGCAAACCCTCATCTGTGGTAAAATGCTTGATAAAAAAAGATTGCGCTGATAGCGTGTACAAGCTAGCCCAATTGATCAGTAGACCAATCAAGACGACTTTGCCAATGCTATGCAGGGATTTGTTTGCCACCGATATATGCTGCTTCGCAGAACGCTGCCCCTCCTTTTCAAGTTTACAGCTTGCCTGGATTATAATCTAAGTTAACTAAACTATGCCGAATCTCTCGCTTTTGCTCTCCTAATTGACTCTCAAACCAACAATTCTGCTTGCTTCTCTTTCCCGCCTCGTATTGCTCGGATTTTTCCTTATTATGCAGCTAGAAAAATTGAAAACTACATGAATACACGTCGCAACTTCCTTCGAATTTCTGCTTTCGGAGGACTGTTTGGCACTGCCTTTTTGAAAGCCTGTGCCCAAGAAACAAATACGGCTCCCCAAAAAGTAAATAAACCGATCGTCCTTTCCACTTGGAATCACGGACTGGCGGCCAATGCCGCTGCTTGGGAGGTATTAGCGCAAGGGGGGCGTGCCCTCGATGCCGTGGAAGCAGGGGTTCGGGTAACCGAATCTGATCCTAAAGTGCGTACGGTTGGGATCGGGGGTTACCCAGACCGAGACGGCAATGTAACGCTCGATGCCTGTATCATGGATGAAAAGGGGGATTGCGGCTCTGTTGCCTTCCTCCAACATATCGAAAACCCCATTTCGGTAGCGCGTAAGGTGATGGAAGAAACGCCGCATGTTATGTTAGTGGGGGCTGGTGCCTTGCAGTTTGCTGAAGAGCAAGGATTCGAACGCAAGGATTTGCTGACCGAAGAAAGTCGTCGAGATTGGCAAAATTGGTTAGCCAAAGAAAATAAACCCGAAAAGCCCGAAATCAATGTCGAAAATCATGACACCATCGGCCTACTCGCCATGGATGCCGAAGGCAATCTCTCCGGCGCTTGTACGACCAGCGGAGCTTCTTATAAACTGCATGGTAGGGTTGGAGACTCGCCCATCATCGGCGCAGGACTCTTTGTCGACAATGCCGTTGGCGGTGCCGTAGCCACTGGCTGGGGAGAGGCCGTCATTCGGGTGGTAGGCTGCCATCTTACCGTAGAGTTTATGCGTCAAGGTCATAGTCCCGAAGAAGCCTGCCGGCTGGCAGTAGAGCGGGTTTGTGAGAAAAACCCCGACTATAAAGAAATTCAGGTTGGTTTTCTTGCTCTCAACAAGCAGGGTGAATATGGTTCTTATTGTATTCAAACAGGATTTGACTATGCGATCAAAGACCAAGAAACCGATAATGCCCTTATCAAGGCAAAGTATAAAGTGAAGGCTTAGGCCTCTTTTCATCGCTATCATCTCGGCTCTGCCGAACGCTTCACTCGCTGCGCTTTAAATCAGATTTTTTTACCCAAGACTCATTAGCTTTTGTAACCCTATGCCTGTCAAATTAGAAGTATGTATAGATTCAGTGGCCTCTGCCTTAGCCGCCGAAAAAGGAGGAGCCCATCGTCTCGAACTTTGTGGTAATCTCGCCGAAGGCGGTACTACCCCCAGCTCTGGTATGGTTCAGACCATCCAAGCCGTTTGCGCGCTCCCTATCATGATGATGATCCGCCCTAGAGGGGGCGATTTTCTCTATTCTCGGATGGAGTTTGCTGTGATGGAGCGAGATATCGAAGAAGCCAAACGCCTCAAAGTAGCTGGCGTGGTGATTGGTTTGTTGACCAAGGATGGCAAAATAGACAAAGCCAAAGCCGCTCGTCTCATCGAAAGGGCGCGACCTCTACCCGTTACCTTTCATCGTGCCTTCGACATGGCGCGCAATAGCAAAGATGCCCTCAAGGCATTGCGTGATTTGGGGGTAGACAGACTCCTTACCTCTGGTCAAGAGGCAAGGGCTCCAGAAGGTACCAAGCTGATCGCTCAACTGGTCAAAAATGCAGGTCGTAAACTCAAGATTATGCCAGGCGGAGGACTCAATGCTGAGAATGTAGCGCAATTAGTAGCTGAAACCGGCGTACAGGAAGTGCATGCCACGGGTAGTTTTGTCCTCCCATCGGAGATGGAGTACCGCAACGAAAAAATCTTTATGGGAGTACCCGGCATGCCCGAGTATTCACTCAAGCAAACTAGCCCCGATAATATCAAAGCGATCTTAGCTGCCTTAAATAAATGATCTATGTTTCCGATGAGTAAACGAGAAAAACAGGGGCGGATATGGACGATCATCCTCCTGCTTGCCCCTTTGGTCCTTATGGGGGGCACGCTCGTTTGGGACATATTTACAGATCGCTACGATGTCTGGGAAACTTGGCTCATCCTGATGGCCGGAATCATTTATGCCATGCTTAGCCTGATCAGTTTTGCGGTCTTTTTGGGCAAAGGCTGGGCCCACCTCCTCCTGATTCTCATTTCGCTCCTAACGATACTAGGACTCTATTGGGAGCAGGCGAAATATTATCCAGATCAATCCCTAAATTCTGGCCAATTAGGTGAAATTTTTTATTCGATCGTCTTTTATATTTTGCCCGCTTTTTTGCTTTTTTTGCCTGCGCCGAACGCTTTTCTCCGTTACCAAAGAGAAAAAGCTTCGCGGCATCTCGATGTCTTAGAACATCAGCTCAACCAAATCGGAAAAGATGAATGAACTTGAAGCGAAAGGCCAAAAATGGTTTTTATTAGTCATTGCCTTAGGAGTAGGCCCCTCCATCTGGCGTTTGGTCAAATACGTCTTTAGGATTATCCAAATCAGTCCGAGCGATATGTTGCTCGGTTACCAGATGAATCTAGTCGAAAGGATGATCATTCTTTTTTTAGTAGGAGGCATATTTTTCCTTATGTATAGATGAAATCTTTGGTCAAAATGGATATATGTGAGTATAACCATCCTCATTTTCTTAGGATCGACTAGTTATTTTCTCATTATTATGGATAATGGCCTGCTAATGGGACCGATTCAAACTCGGGACATTTTTATAGAGCTTGCGACAGGCTTTTGCTTCTTCTGTATTCCTGCCCTTTTGTTGATTATTTCCGCTCCGCTGAACGCTTTTCTCCGTTATCGCTATCGACTAGCACACGGAGAGACTATGAGTTTGGACGAGAAACTAGAGCAAATTGGCTTAGATGAATGAGAGAAGCGTTCCGCGCAGCG
>JBCAWW010000387.1:0-5830 GCA_038534415.1 Bacteroidota bacterium
ATCGATGCTATCAAAAAAAGCTGTAAAGAGAAAGAGATATTCGGAGCCTGCGGTATTTTTTTGATAGCATCGATAAGCTCTTTAGGATCCTCTCCGCCTTGGACAATAATCTCCCTTTTGAAGAAGGTCGTTAATTCGAGAAAGGTCCTAAGTCCAAGAATATCAGAGTTTACCATCAACACATCAGTGACAGGATCTTGTAGACCAGCATTAAGCAATAAAGAGCGGAGCTCTTTGCCAATGAGTCTATTACCGCCCAATTTTGATTGATGGTGCCGAGCCAACTCGCAGAGTTCTTCAAATGCGGGGATACTTGGCTCTAGAAAGAGCCATTCGTCATTGACATCTAAAATGTTGATGATTCCACCTGGCTTCAAAGCCTTGAACATAGACTGTAAAGCCTTAGCCGGATGGGCTAGATGCTGGAACAAAAACCGACAGTAGATATAGTCAAAGCGTTCCCCGAAGGGTAAATCATAAACATCTCCTTTGACGAAGTTGATTTGCTTTGCATGATTACTTGCTAGACCATTCGCGATCCTTAGTAGGCTTTCGTCTTGGTCAATTCCAGTTACTGTACCTCCTTGAGGAACGACAAAATCATGAATTAGTCCAGCCGTAATACCGGGGCCACAAGCAGCATCTAATACATGCATACCTGGCTTAAGTCCATGCCTCTTCATAAATGCAAGTTCTTGCACTGGCATAGCCCCCGCTTGCTTTTGCAAACGCTCTAATTCAATTTCTTTTTCCTCTAGGCTAGAAAGTACATAGGTTCCCTTCAGGCGATCTTCGCCTGAGGTCCTCTTTCTATTTTCTGTCATTAAATCCTCTTACCTATTGTGTTAAAAATGATAAAATGTGCCTATTTCCTCAAGGGTGTCAATTCTCTAAACACTTATTTAAAAAAGTATTTTGACAGAAGAAAATAATGGAGGATTTGAACAATTGATCAAGCTATAACTAGCTGATAATCAGGGGTGGGTAAAAAAATTCACCTAATTAAGATGCTTGCATAGGCAAGGTAAAGCAAAAACGAGCGCCTTTATTAATCTCACCTTCGGCCCAAATGACGCCTTGGTGTCTTTCGACAATTTTTTGGATGAAGGCGAGTCCGACGCCATTGCCTTCAAAATCAGTATCTTCGTGTAGCCGTTTGAAGGGAATAAAAAGGTTCTCAATTTGGGTAGGATCGAAGCCTACTCCATTGTCCTGAATTTGATAAAAATAATTGCCAAATTCATTGGTTTCCCCCTTGACAGATATCTGGGTAAATGGCTGATTCTGAGTGTATTTCAAGGCATTACTCACTAAATTCACCACTACCTGTCGAATTAAGGCAGGATCGCCATTAGCAGCTTCTAAGGGGTCCAATTCAAATTCAATCTCTCGTTCATCCTCTTGTGGTTTGAGCTCTTGATAGACCTCCTGGAAGAGGGAAGTCATATCTAGTTTTTGCGGCTCTAGAGGTTGATTTATGGCTTTGGAGAAGGTCAAAATATCCTCCACCAACTGATTCATTTTATGGGCATTATCTATGATCGCGGTAGTAATATCCTTCGCATCCGCTTTATCTGCCATTTTGCGACTCAAAATGGTACTTAGCCCAAGCATATTGCGAATGGGGCCTCTTAAATCATGCGAAACTGTATAGCTAAAGCTTTCTAGACTTTGGTTTAGCGTCTCTAGTTCTTCTGTCTTTTGGGACAGTTGGCTTTCACGCAGTTCTATCTTTTTGCGGAGAAAAAACTCTCGCACTTGACGGCGATCTTGGGCAATTGCAAAAAGGATTACAAGTATGCCGATGACATAACTATTGGACAAAAAGCCAAATCTCTCCACCCCAATGTCTCCCCCAAAGGCAAACATGGCGAACGAGGTACCAATCAACGCTATCGGAATGAGGTATAACAAAGGCTTTTTAGCCCCCCCTGAGATAATCAAACAGACAAATAGAGCGGTAAGAAAGCCTACACTTACTCCATATTGATTGAGTAAGCTTGCGGATTCATCGATTAAGACGACATAAGCAATGCCAGACATCATCAAAAGAGTGCCTGCCATATTGCAAATGTTAAGCACTATGGATTGTCTGGGAAATCGATTGGCAAAAAAATATCGATAGACCAGAAAGACTATGAAAGGGGTCATTCCTATTATCCGCCAAACCCAGATGTTGTCTAGGCCTAACAAATAATAATCCTGTAACATAAGACCAGTTATAACTGGTAGGCTCACCCAAGCGGCAATTGTGCCGGCTTGTAGAGTCTTGGCCGCAGATTCTAGCAAGTATTCGCTTCGAAAGCGTTGCTTTTCCAGCTCCATTTGAATGTAAAAGAGTACAAATTGTATCTTTTTTACCGATGCATATTGATTGGTATCTTACACTTCGGGCTCCTAAAGATTTCTCTGTACGAAAAATTCCGATTTCCAAGTGTTAATCAATTTACACCCGTCCCTTAAACCTACAACTTTTATTGCGTCAATCGCCAAAATCGCCACGTCAATACGACTGAGGCGAGAAATAAACTTACTACTAGGCTATACCAGATCCCTTCCAAGCCCCCTTCAAGGGTAAAGCCAAAGAAATAGCCCAATGGTAATGCGACTATCCAGTAGATGATAAAAGCAAGTAAAGTAGGAATCCGCACATCCTGTATACCTCTCAGTATACCTATGCCAACGGCTTGAATACCATCAAACAATTGAAACAAACCGGCAATGATCATAAGGCCTGATGCTAGCTTTAGTACTTCATTATCAGAAACAAAGAGCGCGGGAAAATAATCACGCCCTCCAATGAGTATGATCGAAGCCACTATCATCAATATCACGGCTAAGTATATACCAGCCATCCCTGCGAGGCGGACCGCTTTGAGGTCGCGTTGTCCGAAGGCCTCCCCTACCCTAATAGCAGCCCCGGCAGATAATCCGGCCACCAACATATAAGTAATCGCCGCCAATTGAATGACAATTTGATGGGCAGATCGATTGATACTGCCATCTTCCAACCAACCGACCATCACCACCGCCCCCGCAAATGCGCCTACTTCAAAGAAATACTGCAGCCCAGAGGGAAAGCCAATGCTAAGGATCTTTTTGATGAGTTTGATTTCGAAGCTTTTCCAATTAGAACGCACCCCATACTGCTGAAATCGCGGCAGAAACAAGACATAAACTAACATCAAAGCCATCATCAAACACCTACTTAGTAGAGTAGCATAGCCTGCCCCATCTAGCCCTAAAGCGGGAAAACCGGCCTTACCATAGATCAAAAACCAATTGCCTAACACATTTCCAGCAAGTCCAATCAAAGTGATGACCATCGCTGGCAGTGTCAAAGAGAGACCATCTGCAAATTGCTTCGCTCCCAAGAATAGCATATAGGGCAATACGCTTAGGCTTAGGATTTTTAGGTAGCTACTCGCTAACGCTAAGTCTTGGGCTGGCTGCCCCATATAAGGAAGCAGATATACACTCCCAAAGACAATCCCGCCCAATATCCATCCGGTCCCCAAGCAGACCCAAATCCCATTTTTGAAGTATCCTCCTACTAAATTTTTATCATCAGCTCCTTTTGCAGCGGCTACTAAAGGCGAAATTGCAAAGGCAATCCCCAAGCCAATCACTTGAAAAATAATAAGATCAGCATTGGCGAGAGAAGCAGCAGATAATGCTACTGGGCCCAATTTGCCAATCATAAGATTGTCAATCACCCCCATCATGGTCATACCCAACTGCCCCACAATAACCGGTATGGAAAGCAGGGTAGTTTCTTTGAGGTGATGGCGATAGGTTTGCCAAAAGGCCAGTAGTGTTTGTGACATTAATTAGGGGCAATTTGAGGGCGATCACGAATTTAGGAGGAGATTTGAGATTCTTTGCTAAAAATGTTTATCTTTGCCCCATATTCTGAATTTCCATGAGGGAGTTTTTCTCCCTTATTTTTTTGTATATGCTGACAGAAGCAGTCCAGGCCATCATCGAAGAAACGATTGCCCAAGTGAATCCAGAAGCCTTTGTGGTAGACATTTCACTAAAAAGGGGTAAGATGAGTACGCTCTTCGTAAGAGTGGATACAGACAAAGGTATTAGTCTATCAGAATGTACTAGCCTTAGCCGTAAACTGGGCTTTGTTTTAGAGGAGGTGAAGGACATGGATTTTCCCTACCGTTTGGAGGTTTCTTCTCCCGGGGTTGGATTTCCGCTAAAACTTCATCGACAGTATGTCCAGAATATTGGGAGACATCTTTCTGTTGTCAACCATGGTGGACATGAGGTACAGGGTAAATTGCTTGCAGTGGAGGAAGAAAGCATTCAGCTTGAACTTTTTGCCACAAAAAAGGGTAAAAACAAAAGCGCTAAACCGAAACCGCTAGCTGAAGAGCCCAAGCAAATTCCGTTTAGCGAGATTAAAGAGTCGAAAGTCATTATCATTTTCTAATGGCACGTAAAAAAGTAGTAGATACTAAAATAGACCTTGTTGAAGCGTTCACAGAGTTTTCGCGCTTCAAGAACATAGACCGAGCTACCCTAATGGGTGTCTTGGAAGAAGTTTTTCGTACCATGATCCGTAAAGAGTACGGTTCTGACGAAAACTTTGAGATTATTGTAAATGTTGATAAAGGAGATATTCAAGGTTTCCGTGAACGTGAAGTAGTAGAGGACTTTGACCTCGAGGACGAAACCCAGCAGATTCCTCTTTCTGAAGCTCTCCTTATTGACCCTGATTATGAAGTTGGGGATGATTTGGCTGAAGAAATCAACTTCTTCTCTTTTGGCCGGAAAATTGTCCAGACAGCTAAGCAGACGCTTACTCAAAAGATCCGTGATCTAGAAAAAGCGACTGTAGTGGCTCAGTACCAAGATCTCGTTGGTACTGTCATCGTTGGCGAAGTTTATCAGGTTTGGAGAAATGAAATTTTGGTCCTCCATGAGGACAATGAATTGACCATGCCACGCAATGAGCAAATCCCTAAGGATCGTTTCCGTAAAGGAGATACCCTCAGAGCTGTGATCATGGAAGTAAATATGCGTAATAGTAATCCTCGGATTATTATTTCACGCGCCTCTCCCCTCTTCCTTGAAAAATTATTTGAACAGGAAGTGCCGGAGATATTTGATGGGCTAATTACCATTCGTGGTATCGTCCGTGAGCCAGGTGAACGCGCCAAAGTAGCAGTAGAGAGTTATGATGACCGCATTGACCCAGTAGGCGCTTGTGTAGGTATGAAGGGTAGCCGTATCCATGGTATCGTCCGCGAATTGCGCAACGAGAACATTGACGTTATTAGCTACACCAACAACCTACAGCTTTATATACAACGTGCACTTAGTCCTGCCAAAATCTCTAGTATCAAACTAGATGAAGAAGCAGTACACGCACAAGTATTTTTAAAACCCGATCAGATTTCATTGGCGATCGGTAAAAATGGTTTAAATATCAAATTGGCCAGCAAGCTGACCAATTATCAGATAGACGTATACCGTGAGCTTGATCCAGACGAAGAAGATGTCGATTTGGACGAGTTTACAGACGAAATTGAACAGTGGGTCATCGACGAAGTGAAGCGAATTGGTTGTGATACAGCCAAGAGCGTACTCTCTCTTTCTAAGGAAGAATTGGTACGTAGAACTTCCCTCGAAGAAGAAACCATCGCTCATGTATTGAACGTGCTGAAAGCGGAATTTGACGACTAGAGGAGATGGCTATGTCTAATTCAAATATCTTATTTGACATGTAAAACATTCCTCGGCACGGATGATATTAAGAGCGGGTAAGAAATTACTCCATCACCTGGGATGGGCATTTGACTATTCCCAGGTTCTT
>JBCAWW010000388.1:0-5821 GCA_038534415.1 Bacteroidota bacterium
TGATAAAGGAAGTGTAACGGAAGGAGTTGAAAAGACAATTACCATGAAGGGGATGAAAAATGATAAATATCTCACTATTCATGTGAAAGCAGTGGGCGGAATCAGCAACAAAGTTGATTATAAGCTCAAAGTAACTGGAGAGTTTAATGAAGAGAAATTGGAAGAGGAAAGAAGCAAAGGTCCTGTCAAGGCCATAACGCCACAAACCAAGCCATATACCCCAAGAGCGGGTACCGGTGGCAACTAATCAAATCACTGTAAAAACAATAGAGCGACTCAAATAATTTGAGCCGCTCTATTGATATTTGAGGCTTTTTATTTATTCGATTACGTTTACCTCCAAATGCGTCGCATAAGCCGGATCATGATAAACCCGCATCCTCGCTTTGACAAAATCCTCCTCATCTGCCTTGAAAATATTGGGCACAAAAGTCTGAGGATTGCGATCGATAAAGGGAAACCAAGTACTCTGTATCTGTACCATGATGCGGTGGCCTTTTTTGAATGTATAGTTTACATCTTGTAGACGTAGGTTTACCTCTGTAATCGCATTGGGCACAAAGGCCTCCGGCTCACTAAAACTATTGCGATAACGGCCTCGGATCACATCTGAACGTACCATCTGCTGGAATCCTCCCATCTTGATGAAATTGGGATTGTGGTCGTACTGCTCGTGATCACCCGGATACACATCTATCAACTTGACCACAAAATCTGCATCGCTGCCAGTCGTCGCTACTTTGAGGCGAGCCATAATCTCTCCCGCTAGCTTGGTATCCTCCGTCAGTACATCGGTTTGAAATACCAATACATCTGGTCTTTGACTCGCAAAGCGTTGGTCATCTGCCATATAACGGCGCGGCGTACCGCCCATCTTGACATAAGGCATATAAGGGACTGGTTTTGCTGGATCGCTAACATACTCACTATAAGAAGCGTTCGCCGAAGGCGCCTCACCAAAACGCAAACTCCCATCGGCATGGAGATAGAGTTTCTTAGCGCTGCCTTCTTGGGGAGGCCATTGCATGTAACGGTCCCACTCTTTTTTGCCGGGGTCAAACATCAAGGCATCTGGCAAATCAGGCATAGGGCGGTCCTTCAAAAAGTGCCCAAAGAAAGGATACTCCACCTCTCTGCGATAATATTCGCTGATCCCCTCCCCAAAAGCTACGTGTCCAATGGTTTGCATCCCCGTCCTACGGGCCCAATCACCATGACTCCAAGGACCCATCACGATCATGTTGAAAGCATTAGGATTATACTTTTCGAGGGTCTTGTAGATATTGAGAGGGCCATACAAATCCTCAGCATCAAACCAACCGCCTACGGTCATGACGGCATGATTGACACCAGTTAGATGAGGAATCACACTCCGCTTTTGCCAAAACTCATCATAGTCTGGATGCTCCACCAACTGATTGTAAAAGAAGGCATTCTCATCATAAAAGGTCTGATTTTTAAGCGGCCCCATCTCTAAAAAATGCTGATAGCCATCTTGGGTTCCCGCTTGGTACCAAGGGTACCAAGACTCAGTCGTACGCCCCTCCTTTTGCCAGCTAAAAACTGTCGTGATCGGATAATATCCGAGTACATAGGCGCCGTTGTGGTGAAAGTCATCAAAGTAAAAGTCCCCAATAGGAGCTTGTGGGGAAGAAGCCTTAAGAGCAGGATGCTGAGATAAGGCACCGACAATGGTATAAAAGCCGGGATAACTCACGCCCCATTGACCGACCTTGCCGTTGTTGTTGGGGATATTGTTGATGAGCCATTCGATAGTATCGTAGGTGTCGGTACTTTCGTCAATGTCTTTGTCAGTCTTATGTGCAACCTGAGGACGCATATTGTCAAAAGTGCCATCAGACATCCAGCGGCCCCGTACATCTTGGTAGACAAAGATATAGCCGTCCTCCATCAACTCATCCGAAGATCCCAAACGAGACGGATATTGATCTGGGCCATAAGGGCGACTGCTATAACAAGTACGCTTCATCAAAATCGGGTAGGGGCGTCCCTTTTTACTTTTGGGGCTATAGACAGCGGTGTAGAGTTCGACGCCGTCGCGCATCTTGATGTAGTGCTCAGATTTGCTGTAGTTTTTTTTGATCCAGGCGGTGTTGTCTTTCTGTGCCAGAACGCTCAGACAGACAAATAGGGACATCATAAAGACGAGTATTCGCTTTTGCATAGAGGTAATTTGAGTTAGGCCCGCTTTGCGGAACGCTATGAGCTCGTAATCAATCGATAGTTCAAAAGAGTCAAGCGTTCCGCGAAGCGGTAGGCAAAACTGAAATTAGCCACAAAAATTGGATTTAACTCAGTCGCGCCTAAGGCTTTGATATAAGGCAAAATTGCTTCTTAGGCCTCAAAAAGTACGTCTCAGCTTAGAAAGACTTCTTCCGCTTGGTTGATAATGCTGCCCCCAAGCTGATCCAATATCTTGCTCATCATTCTATCATCCACAACAAATACTATTGAAATGATGTCGAGAAATATGCTTTTGCGAATCGGCCTTTGCCTAGGCTTTTGGGCCAGTTTGAACCTAGGCTTCGCTCAGACGGTAAAGACCTACTATACCAATGCTGGGATAGGTTTTGAGGGGATCACCTGGATGCCCAATGGAGATATTTATACGGTCGATTATTTTGGGGGCGATGTCTACCAACTCAAACCAGATGGAACCCTCAATACCATAGCCATTGATCTGGGCAATGTCGCTGGTGGTGGTGCAGATGCTGAGGGAAACTTTTACTACTCTGTTTTTGATAAGGGGACGGTCTATAAAGTGGATCCCAGTGGCCAGATTTCCTTATTTGTTTCGGGTTTGGTGACTCCAGCCGGTCTGCATTTGAGCGCCGACAGCAATTATATGTATGTGGCGGAGTTTGATTCGAGTCGGGTCAGCAAGATTGATCTGAGCAACAAAAGTGTCACCAAAGTAGCCTCTGGCGGCGGTATGTTGGGCGTTGATGGCATCACGGTCATGCCTAATGGCGATATCCTAGCGGCGAGCTTTTACAATACCCGCATCACGCGCATCAAGCCCGATGGTAGCACCAGTTTGTTTGGTATGCATCCTTCTGCTGGTTTTATGGGCTATATCGCTCGGGCAGGGGATTATTATTACGTTCCGAGCATTGGCGGACATACCATCGCGCGTTTTGATTCGCTTGGCAACTCGCAGATTATTGCAGGCACGGGAGTACAAGGCAATATCAATGGTAGCGCGGATATGGCGCAGTTTGATTCTCCCAATGGGATCACCGCCAATGCGGCCGGCGATTCGATTTTGATTACCTCTGGGACCCGGATTCGCTTGCTGACAGGACTCGAGCTCAATACCAATATAGATCCCGGTAGAGCAAATTCGCCATATCAAATTTATCCTTCACCCTTCGGGCAACGCTTATGGTTTGATTTTAGCTTGCAAGCCAACACAAATCTGAAAGTGGAAATATTGGATTTGAGGGGACAGCTAGTGGCAGATTTTACACCCTCAGATAGTTCGCTCGTCCCTCAGACGCATGAATTTCGGCTCGCTGATCTGCCCGCCGGTTTGTACTTCTTCAGTATCAAAGAAAACGATGTAGTCGTCAGTATGCGCAAAATCACGAAGCGCTAAGGCCTTTACGAAACTCCGTTGGCGTCATCTGATATTTGGCCTTAAAGGCTTTGTAAAAGTTGGCCTTAGAGTTGAAGCCACTCGCTTCTGCGATGGCAATAATCTTGAGGTGTCGATGAGCCGGGTCATTGACCTTCTGGGCAAATGCATCGAGGCGATACTGATTGACAAATTGATAAAAGTTGGTATTTAAAATTTGGTTAAGTAATTGGGAGAGTTGATTTTCGGTGATGTCCGTGGCTTGCGCCAAAGCGCTAAGAGTCAATCTGGCGTTGAGATATAAAGCCTGTTCCTGCATGATGCGGTCTAGCCGTTGATGCAACTCTTCCCAATCTATATTTGACTGAGGATTGTTGGCGTATTGGCGATGCGTAAAACTATTGAGATAGGCAGAGGCCTGGAGCATCTTAAACACAAAACCCAACACCAATATTTCATAAAAGACCAACAGCCAGTACTCAAAACTATTGCTGTATTGCTGAGTGCTCATAAAGAATAGTAGGAGTACGACCGAGACGATCAAGATGGCCCCAAAGCCATAGTGGTAGACCCTAAGCCAAGCTAATCGTTGGCTTTTGGGGTTTGAGCGTTCCACCCGGTGGATCGTCCCCAAACTCGCTATCGTAAAGCCTAAACTCATCAACAAAAAGAACAAGATCCAGACCATCGAATACTGCTCGGTATTTGCAAATAATGCGGCCGTATTGATGCGCACGCCCAACACTGCCAACACCCACTCCAGCATCAAAAAAATCGGTAAAGCAAATAGAAATAGCTGCTTTGCCTGAAATCGGAAATGACTCAGCACTATCGATTTGACAAATAAATACAGCAGAGGCGGCACGAAATACCAAGAGGTAACTAGGGCTCCAAAGATATAATAGACCCATATTGGAGGCTTAGAAATGATCAAGGCTTCCTGCAATAATAAGACGCTAATACCAGCAAGAAGTCCAATCAAGAGCTTTTTGCTCGGCGATCGGTCTCCTTTTTTGAGCACCAGACTGATGATGAGGAGTAGGGCCAATCCTACGCCTAATAGAAAAAATACACTGATCGGCTTAATGAGCATGGGAGCTTAGATTTGAGCCTAATCAATTTAAGGAAAAGACAGGAATCACCCTCGATTTGGTCTTAGGGATTCCTGCGCATTTTGTAGCTGCGGTTTGCAATAATTCTTCTTGCGGTCCGCAATCATAGTACCTGCGGTTTGCAAATCGCAGGTTATAGCCCATATTCTTTTCTTACTGCTGCGCAGAACGCTTCGTCTCCGATGGGAACACCCCCCTGACTACCAAAAATTTGTTGTCCTTCATTGATGGAGTAAATCCGGTCTAGGAGCATTTTGAGAGGAGTAGGGTGGAGGCCTTCGGCAAGGACGGCCTGATGCACGATCGGCAAATACTCCTGCATCTTCTCTACGGTACTATGCTGGATGACGGCCCACATTGTGCTTTCCATTTTTTTGCCGATCATATCACTACCGATATACTGTCCATGCACTTGGTACAAAGAATCAATCAAATCCATATTGCGTTGGTCCAGTGGCGTTTGTTTTGACCAATCCACGGGGTCTTCGCCCCGATAAAGTTGATCGTCTACACTGATCTGATGCATCAGCTTGACCAAGGCCACATCATATTTGTTTTCTTGGGCGTAGGTCAGAGGATCAAATACTTCTTCTTCCTGTTTGGGTAGACTTTCGCATTGTGCTAGACAAGCTTCAAATACTTCCGGTATGGCATCTCTAAGTGTTTGCATGCGTGAGAGTCCAAAGGCATCAATCAATTCACAAGTTGACCGGAGATTTTTGTTGACGGCTTTTTGAAAGGCGACTTCAATATGGGCTTTGGGCTCACCAAGGCGGATAAAGGCGGTGCTGATGTTCCAGTAATCAGCATAATTAAATCCATCCTCATCTTCTTTGATGGTACGTTGGGTTTCTTGCAGTAGGCGCAAGCCGCTTTTAAATTTGTCCTCGTCTACCCCTGCTCGCTGATCGGGAGTATAGTTCAAAATCTTTTGATCAAAGTTTTCGAGCTCAAAGACTACGGATTCTTGGGCCAGCAGGGGACTGATTTGACCTAGCAAAAGGCAGAGTAGGAGAAGAATAAACAATTGATAATTTTTCATGCAGCCTCAAAATATAAAATTTAAGGCCTTCTAGCGACTACTTAAGTTTTCCTTAAGTCTTTTCGCACT
>JBCAWW010000389.1:0-5815 GCA_038534415.1 Bacteroidota bacterium
TAAAGAACTGCCCCCTAAGCCTCCCTCCCAAACTATAGAGATTAAACGCTCTATATTATCCTAGATTTAGCAAAAAGTGCCTAGCGTACTTGTCCTAGAAGACTCATAAAAAGCCATCATGAATGCAATTGATTTGATCCTCCTAAATTTTGCTGAAATCAGAAGGCGAAGTATCAAACTTTGGGCAGACATACCAGCAGAACATTATTTTTGGAAGCCGGATGGAGAAGCCTTTTCTATCATCGAAATGATCCGTCATGTACTAGAAGGGGAACATTTATTCCATAAAATCATCGAGCATAAAGGCAATTTAGGCGAATATAAATCTCCCTGGGAAGGAAATAGCTATTCAGATTTAGATCATGAATTGAAGTTTAGTCAAAGGTACCGAGTTCAATTCCTTGATATGATAAAAGGCCTTAGAGAATCTGATTTAGAAAATATCAAAATAGAGCGCAGCGAAGTAGGACAAGTAAAATTGCTGGGGGATTATCTCAATAGGATTGCCTATCACGAGTCAGTACATACGGGACAGATGTTGAGTTATTTAAGAATACTCAGGGTGCCCATTCCAAAAATCTGGGATTGAGACGATCAGATCTAGAGGTTGAGCGTACTTAATATCCAACTGAGCAACCTAGCCGCGAGCTTTGCAGTTTGACTTTGTTGATCATGGATTGGGCTAAGTTCTGCGATATCAATTGCCACTAATTTGCGGCTCTTAAGGATCGGATGCAGATAAGCCATTACGGCCTGAGGCGTAAGGCCCAGTGGAGAAGCCGCACTTACACCTGGTGCAAAAGCGGAGGCAAAAACATCCATATCAATCGTCAAATAGACCGCATCTAAACGCAGCAAAAACTCAGTAAATGCAATAGATTCGACTCCCTGCCATAGCTGCTGATTGATGATAAATCGCGTGCCAGTCATTTGCGCAGTCTTAAACAGAGCCTTTGAATTAGCACCTTGCTGTATGCCCACAACCAAATAATCCATGGGGTGTCCAATAGATTTTTGCCGCTGATATGCCTGATAAAAGGGCGTACCCGAATTACTACTTTCCTGAGGTTCTCGTAAGTCAAAATGTGCATCAAAATTGACGATCCCCAAACGAGCCTTGTTCCCCAAAAAATCACGCACCCCCGTATAGGTACCATAGGCAATATCGTGTCCTCCCCCTATCCCGATCGGAAAATAGTTGTGCCTCAGCAAAGTCTCTATCCCCTTTGCATATTCAGCTTGGCAACCCTCCATATCTCCAGCCCTACAGACCAAATCTCCCGCATCAAAGACCTTATCATCTCGCAAATGCCAAGCCGTGGAAGCCATTTGCCCACGAAAAGCATCTGGCCCAGCCGCCGCTCCTGCTCGCCCTTGATTGCGGATCACGCCTTCTTCACAAGCGTAACCCAATAAAGCATAAGCAGTTTGGGCACCCGTATAAGTAGAGATTTGCGGTAGGGGCAGCTCGCTAATTTGCTGGTACCAATAGCCGGGATCAGTGCGTCCTTGCCAATACTTAGAGGTCGGAGCAGCGTAATATTTCATACTTACAGTTTTATCCCTTTTTTCCAGACTTGGCTAGGCCGCATCCTTCCTTGTTGGTATAATATCTCACGAAAATCATCCGTATCAAAAACGACCCAATCCGCTTGGTATCCACTCTTGAGTCTTCCGACATTGTCTAGTTTTAGGACTGCCGCTGCGCGGAACGTTAAGCCAGCAAAGACCTCGGTCGCAGAAAGTTTTTCAAAGGTAGAGAAAATCGAAGCCTGCGTCAGCAGATCTCCCATAGGCGCACTGCCGGGATTCCAATCGCTGGCGATCGCGAGACTTGCCCCAGCATCCAGCAGCTTACGGGCCGGAGCAAAGGCACAGCCCAATCCCAGACTCGCTCCAGGGAGCGCAACAGGAATCACCTCCGAATTGCTCAGAAGTGCGATTTCGCGTTCGCCGGAGGCTTCTAAATGATCGACACTCATCGCGCCTATTTCTACCGCCAAAGCGCTGCCGCCGGTCGAAAACTGATCTCCATGGATGCTGATGCCAAAGCCCATAGACTGCAGCACTTCTAAATAAGGCTTGGTCAGCCTGACGCTAAAGGCATTTTCTTCGACAAATGCGTCAAAGCGTTGGGCGAGGCCCTCTGCCTGAATCCGAGGCACCAGTTCATGTAAGATCATCTTGAGGTACTTGCTTTCCCCCCCCTCAAAGTCACGAGGCACGATATGAGCGGCCAAACAAGTCGCAATGATATCAAGCGGCGTATTTTCACTGGCCATTTTGATGGCTCTTAGCTGTGCCAATTCATGCTCCACCGAAAGCCCATAACCGCTTTTGATCTCAGCAGTCGTTACGCCCCAAGCGGTCATTTCTTGTAGACGCTGGAGTATATTCGCACTCAATTGCTCCACCCCAGCGCCGCGTGTATGCTGCACAGAACTCCAGATACCCCCACCTGCGGCGGCAATTTCTTGATACGTCTTGCCGCCGTTACGCGCAGCGAAATCCATCGCCCTTGATCCCCCATAACAAATATGGGTGTGGGCATCTACAAAACCAGGTAAGACTACCGCAGGACCAGATATCCTTTCGATTGCCTCCTCGCCTAGCCCATGCTGCTGAATCAACGATTCAAAATCACCGGTCGTAACAATCTTCCCTTTATCTACTAAGAGACCGCCATCGGAGATGATATCCAGTTGTTCATCCTTTAGCGCTCCTTTGAGGGGAAGATTGCCTAGACCAATGAGTTGTGAAAAAGGGCCAAATATTTTCATATGTCTAAACCAAATTCAGTGCTTTTGCGGCTAGCAATTTCATAGCCTGCGTCTTTGTGGCGAAATACCCCCATAGCAGGGTCAGTATGTAGGACTCTCGACAAGCATTGATCCGCACGCTCCGTACCATCAGCTACTACGACCATACCCGCATGCTGCGAATAGCCAATCCCTACCCCACCGCCATGGTGAAAAGACACCCAAGTAGCGCCGCCACTGGTATTGCCCATCAGATTGAGTAAGGCCCAGTCCGAAACTGCATCACTGCCATCGAGCATCCCTTCGGTCTCACGATTAGGGGAAGCCACAGAGCCACAGTCGAGGTGATCTCTTCCAATGACAATCGGCGCTTTGACCTTGCCAGAACGAACAAGCTCGTTGAAAATGAGACCTGCTTTTTTACGTTCACCTAGGCCTAACCAACAGATACGTGAAGGGAGCCCTTGAAAAGCGACTTTTTCTTGGGCTTCTTTGAGCCATTTGATGAGATGCTTATTCTCAGGAAATGCTTCTATTAAGGCACGGTCTGTCGTATGAATATCTTCGGGATCTCCTGACATCGCCACCCATCGGAAGGGACCTTTGCCCTCGCAAAACAGCGGACGAATATAGGCTGGCGTAAAGCCGGGAAAATCAAAGGCATTGGGTTCACCACCTTCTACTGCGAAAGCGCGAATATTATTGCCATAGTCAAAGGTAATGCTACCGCGTTTTTGCATTTCGAGCATGAAACCAACGTGGCGAGCCATACTCTTTTTGGAGCGTGTAATATAGGCTTGCGGATCTGCTTCTTTCAAAGCCTGTGCCTCAGGCCAACTCATACCATGTGGACGGTAACCATTGAGTGGATCGTGGGCGGAAGTCTGATCAGTCAATATGTCGGGGATGATGTTATCGGCGAGCATCCGCTCCAATACATCACCCGCATCGCCGACGAGACCGATTGAGACAGCTTCGCCTTTTTCTTTGGCCTCAAGCGCCCAACGAATGGCCTCCTCATAATCGTAGGTCATTTTGTCGATATAGCGCGTTTTGAGACGTTTTTTGATCCGTTCGGGATCGACATCCACGCCTAAGAAGGTAGCACCCGCCATCGTTGCCGCCAAAGGCTGAGCACCGCCCATCCCTCCTAAGCCAGCAGTTAGGAGTAGTTTATGTTTGAGATCGCCATGGAAATGCTTTTCGCCGCAAGCGACGAAAGTCTCATAGGTACCTTGCAAAATGCCTTGGGTACCGATGTAGATCCAACTACCCGCTGTCATCTGTCCGTACATCATGAGGCCGCGTTCGACGAGGTCGTTGAAATGATCCCAATTGGCCCACTGAGGTACGAGATTGGAATTGGCAATCAGCACTCTAGGCGCCTGCGGATGGGTAGGAATGATACCTACTGGCTTACCCGATTGTACCAAAAGGCTTTGATCGTCCTCTAATTTGAGGAGACATTCGATGATTTTTTCTAGTGCCGCGCGATTACGAGCTGCCTTACCCGTACCGCCATATACGACAAAATTGGCGGGATCTTCGGCTACTTCTGCATCAAGATTGTTGAGCAGCATTCTCAATGGAGCCTCAGTCTGCCAACTTTTGGCGTGTAATTGAGGGCCTTGAGGTGCTTTATAATGGGGATGTTGAGCGTAAGTCTCAATAAATTTCGAATAGCTCATCGTAGGGACTACTGATGGATTGGTTTTCTGCATGGAGATAAGGGATCAATACCTGAGTTTGAATGATGTTGAGTGCTTTTTCTATATCGTCGCCAAAGATGCGGTCTTCAGCGGCATGCGCTATCTGTTGGCGCACTTGCGCGTGCATGGCCTCGATGATCGGACTCGATTTGAGCGGCGCCCTAAAATCAAAAGCTTGGGCGGCACAGAGCAGCTCGATAGCTAAGATTTTTTCGAGATTATCGACCACTTTTAAGGCTTTACGCCCGCCGATAGAACCCATACTGACGTGGTCTTCTTGCCCGAGCGAGGTGGGAATACTATCCGCACTGGCCGGGAAACAAAGGCCTTTATTTTCACTCGCCAATGCGGCGGATGTGTATTGCAAAATCATGAAACCGGAGTCCAGCCCAGCCTTTTCGAGTAGGAGGCGCGGTGTGCCTTCGTATTTGCCTTCAAGAGACAGATAAGTGCGTCGATCAGAGATATTGCCGATTTCGGAAGCTGCGAGACAGGCATAATCAATCGGCAAGGCTAATGGCTGCCCATGAAAATTGCCCCCACTGACGGTTAAGTCTCGTGAAAACACAATCGGATTGTCCGTAACCGCATTGATTTCAACTTCGGTTGACTCCTTGAGATGGAGCCAAGCGTTGCGCGAGGCGCCATGTACCTGAGGGATGCAGCGTAAGGAATAAGGATCTTGTACCTTTTCGCAATCTTTATGTGCCTCCATGATCTCGGAGCCGCCTAATAGATGATAAATGCGATGGGCTACATGGAGATTACCTTTGTAAGGACGGAGTTGATGCAAGCCTTGGTAAAAAGGCATCTGCGATCCTTGCAGCCCTTCTACCATCATGGCACCAATGATATCAGCGTGATTGAGGCAGTTGTGCAAGCGAGCGACGAGTTCCACAGCGTGGGCCGCAATAAACTGAGTGCCATTGATCAAGCCCAAACCGTCCTTAGCCGAAAGCACTACGGGGGCTAACTCATACTTTTTTAGTATCACCCGACTGGGCTGCCATTTGCCTTCATACCAAAGTTTGCCTTCTCCTAAAAGGGGCAAAAACAAATGCGAAAGCGGGGCAAGATCACCAGAAGCACCTACCGAACCTTGTTCGGGCACATAAGAAACGATGCCCGTATTGATATGCCAAACGATGCGTTCGATCACATTGAGAGAGACCCCAGAATAACCCTGCGCCAAAGCATGGACCTTGAGGATCATCATGATGCGGGCGAGCTCCGTGGAGATGGGATTGCCGACTCCAACGCTATGGCTCAGCAAAATTTTGCGTTGCAGTAGGACGGTATTTTCGGGCGAGATTCGCGTATTACAAAGAGGCCCAAAACCCGTATTGA
>JBCAWW010000390.1:0-5808 GCA_038534415.1 Bacteroidota bacterium
CCAAAACTATCTTTGCCTACTGTCGTAGGGAGTCGATTTAGGCCAAGTGGCTTGCAAATTTGTCCATCCAGAGGCTCAGCATCTTCGAATGGAGTTCATGAGGCCCATCTACCGCCAAATTATGGGTTTGTGGGTAGGCATTCGCTACTTTTTGAGCGTGCTCTTTTGCTTTTTCAAGAGGGATAAATTCGTCCTTCAAGGCATAAATATTACATAGCGGCAATCCTTTTAGCTTCTCTTCTAATAAGGGACTGGACTCCTCCGGCAAAAGCCCACAGCAGATTGTCAGACTAGCTGGTTTGATGCTCCCTTTTAAAAGCCAACGCCATACTGTCGCCACTCCCTGTGAAAATCCAAACAGATGCCATTTTACATTCGGAGAGAGTTGCTCCTTGAGATGATGATAGAGATTTTGCAAATATTGCAATTGGTCTTCGATCTCATGCAACCGGTCCTCTCGGGTCATCCAACTTGCCCCAACATGGGGACGCTGATCCTGTAAATAAAAACGAGATAAGCCTTCGGGTGCAACGATGATCCGCTTATCAGCAGCAAAGGGTTCAAAGCGTCGCAAGAACCTAGCCGCGAGCTGCCGGTACCCATGCATTACGATCCAACATTCTTCTACTTCTTCACTGAGTTCACCCAATATCGCAACCCTAGCTGTACGTGGGGTCTTAATAAATAGCGTAGTAGTTGACTCCATTTTTCTTATTTTTAGTCTGCTAACTATGTTAAAACTCTACTAAGCCTGCTTTATGTTTCGAATAATCGGTTTTTTTTGCATGCTATTTTGTACCCTGATCCTCTGGGGTCAAACAGACCCCTTTGCCGCCATCGCAAGCCAAGATGGGGCTCAAGACTGGTATAAAACACATGATTACACTCACTTGAGTCCGGAGGAGTTTCTCAATCAATTTCCACAATTATTAGGGATGAGCGGAGAAAATCAATTGGTTTTTTATGATCAGCGGTATGATGAAATTGGTTTTGACCATAAGTACTATCAGCTCTATCACCATGGGCAGCTCGTAGAGCATACTTTATTGGCGATTCATAGCCGTGCTGGTCGAGTGGAGAGCTTTAATTTTTTTCTACCACCTTGTGGAACGCTCAGTCCCAGCATCCGCATCAGTGAAAAAGCAGCCATCGCAGCCGCCAAAGAAGAGATTGAAGCCCAAGAATATCTTTGGGAAGTAGCGTTCTTCGAAGAAATGATCAAAGGTATCAAAAAGGACCCACAGGCTAGTTTTTTTCCCCAAGCCGAACTCATGTGGGTAGATACTGACTTCAAATGGGAAACGCCTGAATACGTGCTCGCCTATAAAATGGAAATCTTCACGGCTCAACCACATGGCTCTTGGCAAATTTACATCGATGCGAGCACTGGGGCTTTCATCAAAAAACTCAATACCCTCCACACTATCGACAGTGAAGGCACCGCCGAAACCCGCTATAGTGGCACCAGAACCATCACCACAGACTCCACAGCTACTGATTTTCGGCTGAGAGATTATAGCCGAGCTGCCGGAGGGATTGAAACTTATGATCTAAATAATAGCACCAACCTCAACGCTGCGGTAGATTTTACCGATGATGACAACTATTGGAACAATGTCAATGCCGATTGGGACGAAGTCGCGACAGATGTTCATTGGGGAACAGAAATGGCCTATGATTACTTTTTTGAACGCTATGGTAGAGACGGCTATGACGGCCAAGGCACGCTCATCCCAAGTTTTGTCCATTATGGCCCCAAAAGCGGGCAAAACGCCTTCTGGAATGTCTACTATGCTGCCTACTCAGATGTTAGTGGCAATCCCTATGTGGGCTCCGATGTGGTAGGGCATGAATTTACCCATGGAGTGATCCGCAATTCTTTGGGCAACCTGATCTATATCGATGAATCAGCCTCTATCAATGAGGGCTACGCCGATATCTTTGGTAATTGTGTACAGCACTTTGCCGACTCGACTCATTTTACTTGGGAAGTTGGGGAAGACGCCACTGCTTTCCGTTCTATGTCCAATCCAAGTTCTCTTTTTGGCTTAGGCTCGTCCTTTCCCGATACTTATAAGGGGAATGGTTGGTACACCGGAGACCTCGACAATGGTGGTGCTCACCAAAACAGTACAGCCTTTAGCCATTGCTTTTATCTGGTAGCGGAGGGAGGCACAGGCACCAATGACAATGGAGATACTTATCAGGTAAACGGCATCGGTATCGACAAGGCAGGCGCTATTTTCTATCGCATGCTAAATACTTATCTGTTGCCAACCGCTCAATTTGAGGATGCATGGCGGGCTGCAATTCGCTCAGCCGAAGACCTATATGGTCCTTGTTCCCCAGAAGCCATTGCTACCAATAATGCTTGGTACGCCGTCGGTTTTGGTGATCCTATCACAGATGATGACTTCAGTGTCTTAGAGGTGCAATCAATGGGCAATTGTGGTTTAGGAGAGGCCGAGCAATTTAGCATCAACATCAAATTTAATGGTTGTAATAGCATTCCTGCCGGCACGCAGTTTCAGGTAGCTCTTTTTCAGCAGATTCCTTTCAACTCCTATATTGAGACTCATACTTTGGCCAATGATCTCAATGGCGGAGAAATATTCACCCATACCTTCACCAATACAGTAGACCTGAGTGGGCTGCAAGACAACAAACTCTTTGCCCGCGTTATTTTCCCGACTGACCCTATCACCGACAACAACCTCTCTCCTACCCTAGAGGTAAAGCAGGTTTATTCAGTTGCCGAACAGCTGATCGATTTTGAGCAAGCGAGCTGGGCCGATAGTGTTTTGCTCCTTAGCGGAGAACGCTCCTCCACCCTCGTAGACAGTACTTATGGCAATGGCGGTGGTTATGGTGTCATGATGGAAGGCAGTGGATCGGTCAATTATCGATTGGTAGATGCCTTCCCACTTTGGGGCGGACCTTCGGTCAACGTTTTTGATTTCAATCTAGACTACAACAATCAAGCCTGCATCTGCGTGGATGCTACAGCTATGCAAACGCTAGATCTGAGTTTTGATCGTCGGCAAATCTTCTCTACCCATTTGGCTGGAGAGCTCAGTAGCCAATATCCCAACCCCAGCGATAGCCTTATATCTAGCCAAGTCAACAATCTACGTTTGCTGATCAATGGCGAGGAAATCGCTCGCTACAATGCCGTAACCCCTGATAGCGATGCCTGGACCACCCATATATTTAACCTAGATAGTTTGGCTGGCAGTCAGTTTCAAATTTGCTTTGAAGGCAAAACGATCTACAGCGAAGCCTTTGATCCGCAGGGAAGAGGCGACCGTATATTCTTAGATAACATCTCCTTACAAGGCATCTTTACGGGCATCCAAACAGAACCGAAGAAGCTTCCCTTAACTGTTTTTCCTAACCCTAGTCGGGGAACGCTTCACTTTGAAGCTCAATTTGAGCAAGCAGAAGAGTTGCAAGCAAGCGTATTTGATATTCAAGGTAAGCTGGTTTGGCAGCAAAGCTTCCAACTAGGAACAGGAGTCAAGCAATGGAAAACCGATTTGGGTGGCTTGTCGAGTGGCTTATATCTACTTGATATACAAGGCCAGAGTGGTTCTTACCAAGAGAAGTTGGTTATAGAATAAATCAAACGAAACTCATCATATAATCCTCTCTTGCTTAGCGAGAGGGGATTATTGGGTTTTAAGAAGCGTGTAAAAACAGCCTTAGCCCCAAATAATAATTGCGAGGAGCGCCAGGATAATAGTAGCGTGGAGCATTATTGCCAAAGCTACCGGCATTGATTAGGATCATGGACGCATAACGCACGTCAAATAGGTTTTGTACCCCGCCAAAGATGGCCCAGTCGCTGCGTTCCCCGAAGGGGGGCTCCCAATCAAGTCGCAAATTCCAGAGAGAATAGGCATCAGAAAAGTCCTCATTGTCGTCTCTTAGCGGCATTGCATCCACAAAACGATAATTGAGATTCGCCCGAAAATGGCCAAAAACAGCATCCACTCCCGCATTGATATGATGCGGAGGAACGCCAGGCAAGGCATTGCCGCCAAAGTCATCTTCACCATCCACAAAATCACTAAACTGGTAGCGAGCCAAAGTATAGTTGGCAAAAAGTCGGATTTCACTTTGTCCAGACTGGTATAAACGCTGGTCCGCACTAAACTCAAATCCCAAGTGATCCGCCTGGCCAGCATTGATACCCACAAATTGATCGTTGTCGGTACGACGCGCCACTAAGAGATCGCGCACAGCTAGATAAAAAATCGTCGCTTCAATATATGTGCGCTGATCTGCCGATCGATAGCGCTGCCCCAACTCAAAGTTCCAGCCGGTCTCTGGCAATATTTCAGGGTTTATTTGTCCGTCTGGCGTCAGGGTTTCGCTCAAGGACGGAGGCGAAAAACCATGGCTGATATTACCGTATAGATGCCAGTTTGGCTGTAATTGATAATTGAAAGCGAGACGAGGAGAAAAAGTAAGCGGGTATTGATAAGCCCCACTTAGGTCAATACTATCGGGGGCAAAAACATCCTGATAGTCATATTCGGTGCGGTTAAAATTGAGCCCTCCGGTGATGGATAAGCGTTCGCCAAAGGCTATATCTAATTGCGCGAACAAATTGAGTAGCTGCCGAGTCTCTAGATTATTGCTTAGGATATCTCCCAAGGTACCGGCGCCATCGGCATTGTCGGTGGTGAGCCATTGATACGCTTCGCGGAACGCTTCACCTCCTACTTGCCATTTCAGTTTTAGAGCAGCGGTTTCTTGTTGCCCTTCCAGGCGTGTCCGTACTCCTGTATTTTGACTTTGCTCTTGCAATAGATTGAAAGGCCTCAATTCATAATTGGAGCGAAAACCGCCATAAACGCTGCTGGTCCAGGCGAGCTTCTCACTGAATTGGTGGCGATAAGAAAGCCCCATCAGTAATTTTTGATAGTCTTCGAAGCCTTGTGAGCGATTCCAAGTAAAGGCCGCCTGGGTGTGATCTTCCACAAAATCCGCGCTATCAATAGAGCTAGGGATAAATCCTAAAACATCGACATAATTGGCAAGTAAACTGATTTGTCCTTTCTCACCATTTTGCCATTTGCCGCTAAGGCCAAGGCTGCGTCGCTGATATTGACTGTTTTGCCTAAAGCCTTCTTGCTGGGTATCGCTAAAGTGTAGCCTCATGCCGCCCTCTTCCTGTTGCCAGTTGCCCCAAGCTTGGTAGCGTTGCAAACCAAAGCTACCGATTTGAGCCTCTAGACCGACACCCGTTTGCTGGCGAGCAAAGTCACGAAAACGAAGGTTGATCGTACCGGCTAGCCCAGCCCCATACAAACTCGAAGCAGGGCCTCGAATCACTTCTACTCTTTGCAGCATCCTCAGATCAATGTCTTCAAGTGTGGTTTCTCCATCACCCGTAGTGAGAGGGATATCATCTAAATAAGCTCTGATTTTGGTGGTAGAGAATAAGGATCGCGCCCCAATGCCTCGGATCGTAATGCGATTGGTACCGAGGGTGCCATTGTGCATCAATACACCGGGGACTCGGTTGAGACTATTGGCGATGATAAGGTCTTGGTCTCGATTTAGCTCACGCTGCCCTAGTACAGTGACACTTCCACTTTGTTGGAGGAGGTTTTGGCCTGCTTCAAAAGCAGTGAGTACGATAGGGTCTAACTCAAATGATTGGGAGGGAAGGCTATCATTTTGCTGAGCAATCAGCCGAGCAGAAAAAACACAAAGAAAAAATAAAATCAGGAATCGCATGCTGCAATTTACAGCCAATCTTGATTTCTAAGCAGCTTTTTGCAACAATCCTTATAGGTC
>JBCAWW010000391.1:0-5808 GCA_038534415.1 Bacteroidota bacterium
CTGCAAAAAAGATATCTAGACAAAGAAGGAAGTTCCTTAGAGTTCTTGGATTACAAAATAAACTATGCAGGGTGGCTTTTCCATGCAGAAAAGTATGATTCAGCAACCTACTATTATCAAAATGCTCTTTCTGAGTATCATGCCCTAAATGATACAATAGGGATGATTAACCAGTTTAAAAACTTAGGAATAGTAGCAACGGAACAGGAAAATATCGAATTGGCTCTAAATTATTTCCTCAAAGCAGAAGCATATTCTAAAGCTATAGATTTCGAATCATACATTATTGCAAAAAGGCTTCATCAAGCCTACTCATCACTCAAGCAATATGACTCTGCCTATTACTACTTAAGACTTCATAAACAATTAGAAGACAGCACTTTCACAGAAGAACAAGCCAATCACCTCAACCTCCTCCGCACTGTCCACGAAGTGGAAGCCACCAACCGCCAAAAACAACTCCTCGCTGCCAATAATCGCGCCCTCATGATCAGTCTAATCTTTGCTGGGGCTATCGCCCTGAGTCTCCTCTTTGGCCTCTACCTCAACCAACGCAAACGCAAGGTCGAAAAGTCCCTCCTTCTCGAACGAGAAGCTAGCCTCCAAAACGAAATGATTTCGCAGCTCCATATCCAGGAGTCCGAAGCCATCCAACGGATCAACCGCAAACTCGAAGAAGAATATCAAAAGGTCGCCCGTACCCTACACGATCAATTGGGCAACCTCTTAGTCACTGCTCGACTCAATATCCAAGGCCTCATCGACCAACTTCCGGCCCAAAGCGCCAACTCACAACAACAGTTTCAGGTCGCAGACCAAAGTCTCGAAAACGCCCTCCAAGCCATCCGCCAGATCGCCCATCAAATGCACGAAGGCCGCATCAACCAACTCGGCCTAACTTCAGTCCTCAAAGAACTGAAATCTACCGTCGAAGCCTCCGGCAAACTCAAAGTCGAACTCGACCTCATCGGTGTCGAGCAACGCCTCGAAGCCCAACACGAAAGACTCGTCTTCCAAATTATCCGTGAACTGACCACCAACGTCATCAAATACGCCCAAGCCACCGAGCTCTCGATCCAAGTCGTTCGCGAAGCGGACCAAATCGAAATCATGATCTCCGACAATGGCCAAGGCTTCCCAAGCGATTTCAGCCCCCAACAATATGGCTTAGGCCTCCGTAGCGTCCAGGCTGACTTGGACAAATCGGGAGGTAGCCTCGAAATCGACTCCCAACCCAATCACGGGGCTACGATTATCATCGACCTGCCCGTTTAGCTTCCACCAATTGCACACTCCTATGACTTCTCTTTTACTCGCCGACGACCATCCACTGGTCTTAGAAGGCATCAAATCCTTGCTCCATAATCATGACCAAATCCAATTGCTCGCGGGTCTCAATAGCGGTGAAGCCCTCCTCCAACACCTAGAAAAACGCCAGGCCGATGTCGTCTTGCTCGATATCTCTATGCCCGGTCAAAATGGCTTGGATACCCTCAAAGAGATTCAGGAACGTTTTCCCGATACCAAAGTCTTGATTTTTACCGTCTTCGTCGAACGCCAAAACGTAGAGCTAGCCTTTGCCAATGGCGCGCGCGGCTTTATCTACAAAGACTTCGACAAACGTAAACTTAGCCATGCCATCCAGACCGTAGCTCGTGGCGAAATCTACCGCGATGAGCAAATCGAAGAGATGATCCAACAGCAAATCGAAGCCCCCGCCGATCATTTTGGCTTTAGACTCACCAAACGCGAACAACAGATCCTCTTTCTCATTTCCAAGGGCTTGCAAGGCCCCGATATCGCCCGTATTTTGCAGATGAAGGAATCTACCGTCAACAGGCATCGAAAAAACATGCTCATCAAAGCCCGCGAAAGCTTGGATCTGCACACTATGCCCGGACTGGTGGCATATGTGATCCAAAACAACCTGCTGGATGAGTAGCGATAACCCCAACCTGAGACCAGTACAAAAAGGCGAGGCCACTTACGGCCCTATCGAAAACAAACTCCTCACCAACTCCAACAAAGAGTGGTTATTTAAAATTGATGTTTCTGGCAAATCCGGCCGCAAAGGTCGCGATGGTGCTGGACATATGTATAGTAATGGTTTTGGACGAGATGGGGCTGATGGCGGCGATGGTAGCAATGGTACCAGCGGACAAAAAGGGGGCGAAATACACCTAGAGCTACATACTGATCTACATAGCGACGAGACCCTTTTAGGCTTCCCGCTCGATACTGACCTGCTCGTCCAAGGCAAAGTGCTGACGCCCGGCTCCAATCAGCTCAAAGCATTCAAAGAGACAATAGAACTCAAGATCGGCAAGTTGATCAGCTTGTGGGCCCGCGGGGGCAATGGTGGCCGAGGGGGTGCTGGTGGCCGCGGTATGGATGGTGCAACGGGTTCTCCCGGACACAATGCGACTCGTTATTCATCTGGTGGTAGCGGTGGCCGAGGAGGCGATGGAGGAGACGGTGGCGATGGGGGAGATGCCGGTAGTGGCGGCGCTGGTGGAAATATCTTGGTCAGCACGGCTCCCGAACAAACCCATCTGCTGATGCTCACCTCACTCGACATAACCGCAGGAGTTGGCGGTAGTGGTGGCGCAGGCGGTTATGGCGGACGTGGGGGGCATGGGGGTCGCGGCGGCAGCTCTTACAGTTGGCAAGAACGAGCCGGCAAAGACTCAAATGGACGCACGATTTACCGTAGCCGTACCAATGGTGGCGGTAGCCCCGGCCCGAGTGGTTATTCGGGAAGTGATGGCGCTAATGGCCGCAATGGTACCAATGGGGCCGAAGGTAAATATGCTTTCGGCATCCAGACTCAGACGGGATTACGCAATCATGGCCAAAAGCTTTTTGACCTTGAAGTAGTCAGCTATGAGATTGTCGATGCCCTCGAAGATGGGATACTAGAGTTTGGTGAGCGACTTTTTATCCGTAATCTGACCGTCCGTAACGGAGGTAAGATGCCGATGCCCGCTTCGCGGAACGCTTATGTCTATCTTTTACATCATGCTTGGTGGGAGGCAGAGCCGATTGCACTAGCCGTGCCTCTAGGACTTGCGCCGGGCGCAACGCATACTTTCACCGAAGAGTTGGCCGTTCGCGTGCGCGAACCACAAGAAAATGACATATCCCCAAAGGCTCTCCGCATCCAAGGCAAGCTCAAGACTGAAGGCCTTATGGGAGGTATCCTGCAAAGCTTCTCTCGTGCTAGACGACAGAGTCTTTTAGAGCTACAATTCCCCCTCGAAATCAAACCGGTACGAGGCCATCACTCTATCGCCAGAGGCTACGCGAGCCGTATCCAATGGACCGTCATCAATCATAGTCAAAAAGCCATAGGTCTTACCACCCTTGGTGAACGCATGGCTCAGACCTACTTCTATACTGAGCAGGCCAATCGCGAGGCCCAACTTTCACTTAAACATATTCTCTTTTTTGATCGCAACGGCAATCATCTTGAACTAGAGGACGGCTTCGTGACCGAGCTAAACGAAATTCAGCCCAATCAGGCACTCTCTATTTCACTTTATGCAGGCGTGCATCCTGAAGCAGAACCCATGACCACCAATTGGGCACGCACTGATCTGCGATTGGCCCGACCTGATGACAATCGAGATCGCAGGATCATTCAATACGCTCCCTTCCAATTAAGAGTAGCTAGCACCTATCGCAAGAGCCCGGACTCTGATATCCTTCTCGTCATCAACCGTGATAGTCATAAGCATACGGTAGAGGGTATTCTTGATTATTATCAAAGCCTCGGCTCTCCCGTCGATATCTGGGACATCTCTCACTATGGCTACCTTGATCTCGAAAAGTTTCAAGCCAATAGTCGTAGTCTACTCGAAGATTTTGAAGGCAAAACCATCCTACTTCTCAACCATAGTTTCGAATCCAATCAGCAGATCAAGGTTTACTCTTCTGACTTCATTGATAAGCAGCAATTTTTGCGTGCCACCAATGATTTTGGCATTGATATCTACTTATTAGGCAAAACTGATCTGCACGGCGACAGCTTACAAAACCTATTGAGCTTACCGACTATTGAGCCAGAAAGCCTTTCTAAGTTTGAAGATATGAAGGCCTTTTGGAAGGCCCTCGACGATCGTACCACAGAACGAATTTCCCAAAGCGAAGGTATGCTCGACGCTCCACTAGGAGGTATTGCCGCACCAGTGGACAACTTTTCTAGCCGAGCCCATGAGATTAGCGTGCAGACAAAGTCCTATGCCTGGGGCTTGAATCAACCCGCCAAAACCCAACTCAAAGAAAAAGCCGATGAGATCGCCATCGAATTGGGGAAGCGTTATCCGCAGGAGCAGTTTTATGTGATCTACCAATATGAAGGCGAGGAAATAAAAAGCTGGGGAAAAGGCTTTGCACAGACTTTCCGTCTCGGAACGATCACCATCCGCCAAGGGCCCCATAAAGTCAATGGTGGCAACCTGCTCGGCATTAGTGTAGATGAAGAAATGCTCCGCCAAGGCAGTTTTTTTGCCGGGGATGACGCCCAATTTTATTTGGCCTTGGGCCTCACTATTTGGGAGTCTCAGGATATATTACAGCAGTTTCTCGACGAGCAAACCGAAAGCCTAGGAGAAGGCAAAGCGCTAGAAAGCCTTAAACGAGCCATTCTCTTTCACCTCGTCACGGAGCAGGTAAACCTCAGAGCTAGTAGCATCGATTATCTTAGCGATGAAGAGCAGTGGGAGCGACTCGTATTTCTCCAAATGGTGCTCAATTTTAGCTTAGGTTTTCATACTTCCAACTCTCCTCAAGCCAGTTTTTTTGAAGATCTCTTTGCCAATCTATTGGCTTATATGGAGGCACAAAGCACTTGGTTACGGCACTTTGTTCAAAACAGTGAGGATCTACTGAGCGCCAATGTTGAAGAAGGCATCGAAAATTGGATAGACCGAAACTTTGAGACTTCAAGAGCGCTCAAACGCCAAAACCGTAAGCTATGGGAAAGCAATAAGGCCCAGAAGCCCCTCTTCGAGGAACGCGTCCAAAAGAAGAAAAAAGCATTACTAAAATCTTTTAAAGCAGAGGCCAAAAAGCAAAAGGGCGTTGAGATCGATCAAATTGCCGAAGCTTTTTATCTCCATGAGGTACAGACCAGCGCCAAGCATCCCAACTATGTGATCACCCGCGAAACCTACGAAAGCTGGCAAGCTGCCAGTGATGAACGCCAAGCCTATCGAGATCAATTACAAGAGAGTGAAACTGCCACTATAGCGGACTTCACTTTTGAGCTTAGAAAAGACATTAGCGACGGAGCTCGCGAGCGCTATATGATCAATCCCGAGTCTTAGACCGAGGTTTTTTAGCAAAAAATTAGGTGGGCATAAGCAAGGGTATAATGAATGACGGTCTGCCTTCTCTTTCAATGCGTATTGGCCTTGTTTCCGATTTCGGGACTTACACAAGGGGATTCGAAAAGTAGCGGCGCAAGATTTTGCGCCGTCAAAAATGAGCGTTCTGCGAAGCAAAGACTTTTTTAGTGAGGGGAGGGCATTCCCGCTGCTCGGAACGATTTTCTCTCAAGATCCCGCATCGCATTTCATTTGTGCGGGATGACGCTGAGAATTGTTTGACCAAAGTCCCAGAGAATAGCTGCCATGCCCGATCACGATTTCGGGACACACCCACAAGGGGATTCGAAAAGTAGCGGCGCAAGATTTTGCGCCGTCAAAATGAGCGTTCTGCGAAGCAAAGGCTTTTTTAGTGAGGGGAGGGCATTCCCGCTGCTCGGAACGATTTTCTCTCAAGATCCCGCATCGCATTTCATTTGTG
>JBCAWW010000392.1:0-5801 GCA_038534415.1 Bacteroidota bacterium
CTGAGGATTCGTATGGGCCATTTTTGGGGTAAATGGCTGATTTCCAGTTATTTAAAAGATTTTTCTCTTCCTGTAAAAAAAAAAATTTCTGTCAAGTTTTTTCTTTGCGACTTTTTGTGGAGTTTAGTCTTCACGACGAGAGGCAACAGAAGTTTAACAGAACCTTTTTAAGGTTAATTGTACAAAAAGATTTAGTAATCGTAGCATGACAACGACCAGCGTTGACATTTGGAATTCGTGTCTCGAAATTATCCATCAGGAAATTTCGCCCCAGAGTTACGAAACCTGGTTCAGGCCTATAAAGCCTGTCAAGCTGGAGCAAAAGGTATTGACGATTGAGGTACCAAGCCAATTCTTTTATGAATGGTTAGAGGAACACTACCTTGGCCTATTAAAGAAGGCGGTACATCAAACCATGGGCAATGAAGGAAGGTTAGAGTATTCTATTGTATTAGAACAGAATACCGAGAAGCCTGGAAGCGACGCGACTTTACGCTTACCGACCAGTTCTCACCACCCACTCAATCCCCGCAATGGTAGGGTGAACCCGCTCGACTCTGGTAGACCCATTCCCAACCCCTTTGTGATTCCAGGGATCAGGAAGTTTGAAGTTGAGTCTAATCTCAACCCAAGCTACACATTCGAAAACTTTGTAGAAGGAGACTGTAACCGGCTCGCGAGAGCTGCCGGCTATGCAGTAGCGAACAAGCCCGGTCTTACTGCTTACAATCCGCTGTTTATTTTTAGTGGTGTAGGCCTAGGCAAAACGCACTTGTTGCAGGCAATTGGCAATCAGATCAAAGCCGCCCTGCCCAAGAAAGCCGTATTATACGTTTCTTCAGAACGCTTCATCAATCAATTTGTCGAAGCAGTACGGAAGGGAACTGTCAATGACTTTATGAATTTTTACCAGATGATAGACGTATTGCTGGTAGATGACATTCAGTTTCTTTCTGGGAAGGAAAAAACCCAAGACAATTTTTTCCACGTCTTCAATCATTTGCGTCAGTCAGGTAAGCAGATCGTGCTCGCCTCAGACCGATCGCCCAATGATATGGAAGGAATGGAAGAGCGTCTACTTTCCCGTTTTCGTTGGGGCCTTAATGCGCATTTACAGACCCCCGATTATGGAACACGTAAGCAGATTCTGAAAAGCAAGATGTATACCAACGGTATTGAGCTTTCGGATGAGGTGGTGGAGTATATCGCCCACAATATCAACACCAACATACGTGAACTAGAAGGTGCTTTGATCAGCCTTTTGGCCCAAAGCTCCCTCAACCGTGCCGAAGTAGACATTGAATTGGCGAAATCGATGCTTAAGAATTTTGTTGAGACCGTACATCGTGAGATCACGATTGAGGCCATTCAGCAGATAGTCGGCGAACATCTACACGTTGGCGTAGATGATATGAAAGCCAAAACCCGTAAACGAGCGATCGTCCAAGCCAGGCAAATCGCCATGTTCTTTGCAAAAGAAATGACACGCCACTCCCTCAAATCTATTGGACTACATTTCGGGGGTAGAGATCATTCTACTGTGATCCACGCGTTGCAAACCGTTACCGATCTAGTCGCAACGGATAAGTTTTTCAAGCAAAGTGTAACGGATATCAGAAAACGAATTAGCCTGGAGATGGGCTAGACACACTACAATGCTAATTGAGAATTAGGTCGTTCCGCTGCGCGGAACGGCTTTTTTTATGCCTGATAGTAGCGTTTGATCCCTAAATACATCGCTGCACCCATTGCCAATAATCCCACTCCAATAATCGCCATCTTGGGATTGGAGACTCCTACATTGATGCAGACGGCTAACAAACAGATTACATACAAAGCTGGAATGAGAGGATATAGAGGCGTTTTAAAACCATTATAAATTTGCCCTTTGGCTCGATGCCTGAAAATAAAAATCGAGGCCGCTCCCAAGGCTAAAGCCATACTGTCAATAAACATCACATACTCCAAAATACTCCGGAAGTCTTGGAAGACTGCAAGAGAAATAAGACTGATGACTAAATAAAATAAGAGTCCAAACTCTTGCACTTGAGTCTTGCTGTTGACACGGCCAAAAATCGGAGGCAATACCCGATCCTCTGCCATCGCATAGTACATCCGGGGAGTCGATAATAAAGTCGCATTGAGAAAACCCAAAGCGGATAGGAAAATGGTCAGAGAGGCAAACGTTCTGCCAGCAGGCCCAAACAATCCTTCCATCGTATCGGCAGCTACTAAATCTGAATGTTGAAGACGTTCAAACCCCAATACTTGGAGAAAGGCGAAATTGATGAGTAGGTAGAGTCCGACTATCATGCAGATTCCCAAAAGGATCGCTCTAGGTAAATTTCGTTGTGCATTTTGGACATCCCCACCAAAATTGATGCTTTGGTGATAGCCTCCGAAGCTAAAAAATACTGCAATCAGGCTGATCCCAAAGGCCATTAATCCATTATCAGATTGAGGAACTGAGAGGCGATTGCTGATCGATGGTGTTTCTGGACTGATGCTAAAAGCCGCAATGATAATTAGGGCCATAAGCAAGATTTTGAGGCCACTGAGAAGATTTTGCGTTCGGGAACCGACTCTGATTCCAGCCCAATTAAGGGCCCCCAGTACTAACATTACCGCCGCTGCCATCAGTTGAGGATATGGAGGATGCTGAAATTGTGGAGGAGCGATGCCAGCAAGTAAATATCGACTTCCAATCAAAGCGACCATGGCAAAACTTGCCCCCATCGTCAATAGCAAAGCCCAGTTGAGCATGAGAGCAATCATCGGATGGTAGGCGATAGAAAAGAGCTGGTAAAAGCCACCAGGAACCGAAAACCTACTCCCAATCTCTGCATATGTCAATGCACCCAATAAACTGATAATTCCTCCGGTGATCCATGCTAGAAAAAATATAGTACTGTTGCCTGAGTGATGTGCGACCTCCGCCGGAGAACGAAAGATCCCAATACCAATAACTAGACTCAGCACAATCATGGCCAAATCAAAAGTCTTGAGCTTTGGTTGTATCGACATAAGGAGGAAGATACAATTTTTTATAACTTGGGATAGTTTAAGATTACGAATACTATGCGATATACAATTTTATTGATCTGTGCGCTGGCCTTTGGCCTCAACGCCTGTAAGTCTAGCCAGCAGATGATGTACGAGGCCATCCCGACTGATTTTACGATGACCATTTCTCGCACTCCTTGTATGGGGACCTGCCCTTATTATGAGGTGACAGTCAATGCCGATGGCAGCGTGAAATATATCGGTAAAGGGCATGTGAAACTGATGGGAGAACACAGCAAGCAACTTCCAGCTGAAACGGTAGTCGCTATTAAAGAAGTGATACGCAGTGCTAGCTTTTGGGAGCTAGACGAATCCTATGATGACCCACGTATTTCAGACTTGCCTAGCGTGAGCTTGTCTTGCACTATGGATGGGCGTTCGCATAGCGTACTGGCTAGAACAGGAGGCCCCCAAGAATTTGGTTTTATGGTGAGAACCTTAGAAAACTTAATCGGGCAAGACGGTTATGACCCGATCCTGGAATAAGGTAAGAGCTAGCAAAAAGTAGGGAGGAAAAGAAAGAAGTTTTTTATTTATTGTATATAGATCCTAAAGCTTTCTTTACCCTTTCTCATTCAGGAGGAGAGTAAATATGAAATAAGGGCTAATACCTAAATAGAGTGATTAGCAGATAATAAAAAATAAATGAAGCGAGCAATAAAAGTCATTAAGACCCTTATTGCTCGCTCCATCCAAATCATAAGGCATGAAAAGAAGTAGACAATTCCTAGGATTTTTGATGATTTTCGCCTTTGTCGGAGGGCTCAGCTTATCCTCTTGCAAAGCCCTCCGTGGCGATCCGCGCAAAAACTGCAATCATCCTAAGCATGGTGAATACATGAAGGAGCAGCAAATGAAGCGCACCGGATTTAAGTAGCCTAAGAACGTTTTTCAATTTTCTGACTCCATTGGCCTTCGGGGCTCGAGAGTCTAAGCAGATAAATACCGTCTTTTAACTGAGATAGGTCTAGTTGAGTCTTGGTATTTTCTATGCTCCTGCGGAGAACGCTTCTCCCTAGCAAATCAAAGATTTCGAGCTGAGCGTTCTGCGAAGCAGGTATCTCCAAAGTCATTATCCCCTGGCTAGGGTTGGGAAATAGTTGGATGTCCCAGTCGAGGCTTGGGCCTATTCCTGTAGCGCCTTCTTCTACCACTACCTGGCCTCCTTGGGCAATGACAGGGATAGGACTCCCGTCTAAGCGCTGCAACACGACACCAGAGAAGTCTAGCATCATACTATCTTTTTGTCCCATCTTGGCGATATCATCTACCATGACAAAGGTGAACTTGCCAATCTGACCGAAGCCACTTTGCTCAATTTGATCTGTGCGGCTCATGCCTACGTCTACCATGTTTTCATTAGGTAGGTCTTTGTGCATCTTGAGGAGATTGGTGCCAAGCCAGCTCATGTCGGGTGAGATGGATACACTACCGCTCTGGACCAAGCTAGTATCATAAACCAAGCTAAAGGCAATGCCATACAAATTGCTGACGGGCAAGGTGTCAACCCCTAACATGATCGGGATAGAAACGGTATCACCTACATTGACGGAGCTGCCATTGAGGACGCTCATATCTAAATAGAGTAGGGGATCTCCGCTCATAGCCGTACCACTCGATTTGCTGTGGATGAGGCCGTAGTTTTGGAAGATAGCCAAGGTGTCATCGGGATTGACTACACCATTGCCATCGGTGTCGCTAAAGGTGAAATTGACTCCATTTGAAAGCGTATCAGTCCATTCGAAACTAGGCTCACCGCTCCAACCGATACTCGCGTTCGGCCTTGCCGCACCCGTGCTATCATAGCTCTGACCAAGCGCCAAGATATCCAGATTGTTGGCTACTCCATCATTATCCGCATCTCCTGGCCAAACACAATAAGGACTCAAAAAGCGAGTGATGGAATCTCCAATCGTGCCACAACTATTGCTAGCAAAAAGTTTAATCGTATAATTAGCGGATTGTGCATAAGTATGGACTGGGTTTACTTGCTGAGAATTAAGGCCATCGCCAAAATCCCACCAATAAAAATTGCCGACGGAGTTGTTGGTGAAATGGACTGTATTGCAATCGACGATGCTATCTGTAAAACTCACCATCAAGGGAGGATCTATGATTGCATCAACTGTATCACTACCCGCACAGCCTGTAATAGGATTGTTCACATCAACATAATAGATTCCCGATGTTTGAAGAGTGATTGAAGGGGTGGTCGAACCGTCATTCCAGCTATATGTCCAATTGGGATCTTGATTGAGCACCCAAATGCTGGTCCCTTCACAAGCCATGGTGTCTGGCCCTACGGAGAGTGCTGCATTGACGACAGGGTCTTCAAGTATATTTATGTTATCGCTAGCTTGACAGCCCGAAAAAGGATCAGTAACCGTAACTTGAAAGGGGCCATATCCATTATTGAGCCCAGCTACCAAAAAGGGACTTGGCAATCCTCCATTCCAGCTATAACTGTAATTGGTTCCAGGAATGCTAGCATCTAGATAAACGGTATCGCAAGTGGTAATATCGGGGCCTAGATCGACTGTAAATTGACCATTGAGGACAAAAACACTATCAACAGAACTACCAGTAGCATTGTTGACGATTAGTCCATAGCCTTGAATGCTCGGAGTGTAGGCCCAGGGATTGGGACTAGTAGGATCACTCAGTCCTGTACTCGGCGACCAGGTATAAGTATAATTGCCGATTCTCTCAGCATTTGTAATCCGGCAGATAGCGTACAA
>JBCAWW010000393.1:0-5792 GCA_038534415.1 Bacteroidota bacterium
CATTAGCAAACGCTCCCTATCAAAGCTTGGTTTTACTGCCGTCCACAATATCCATCCCACAACTAGCCTACTAAGGAGTAGCAACCATAAAAAAAGGTTGGTTGGGGCAAAAAATAAATGTCCTAGCCAGAAAACATATCCCAATAAGTGAGTGGTATGAAAAATTCCTAAGCTGAGCTTGGATCGCACAGAATAGGCAGGAGAAGCGCTCAGGTGGCGATTTTTTTGTCGAAACCACTTTGGCCAAGTCATTTCCGGTTCGGAGTAGGTCCACGAATCAGCGCTCATCATCAAGGCCGTAGTCTCTGCCCTAGCGTTGGCATTGACGAGCAGGTCGTCGTCGCCGGATAAGCGTTCCGCGAAGCGGTCAAAGCCCAAACTTCGGTCAAAAAAAGATTTTTTATAAGCCAAATTTCTCCCTACGCCCATATATGGCATCCCTAGACGCGCAAAGCCGATGTATTGCAGGGCAGTATAGGCAGTCTCAAAAGATTGAAGAGAATTGAGTAGGCTGGGGTGCTTTCGATAAGGGCTCAAACCTAATACAAGCTCAGTGTTAGGCTCGATCTGCTTGGCGATTGCGGCTAACCATTGAGGCGGCAACTCACAATCCGCATCTGTAAAAGCAAACCAATCGTTCTGCGCAGCAGTAATCCCTACATTTAAGGCCCACTTTTTAGGCGCCCAATCATCAGGGGTCTCCGTAATCTCGATGATTTTGAGGCGGCGGTCGGTCTGGGAAGCTAGGTAAGCCGCAGAATCATCCTCACAACGATCAAGAATGATAATGAGCTCAAAGTTGGGATACTCTTGCTCCAACCAAGTGGATAAGTAGCGCTTGAGATTAGGGGATTCGTTGCGCGCAGCGATGATAATGGAGAAAGCAGGCTGAGTATGGGAGTTTGTTTTTTTACGGCTCGCCGAACGCCACCCGCTCACTAAAGCAGCTAGTATCAGGAGGTTAATCCCCCAACAGAGCAGGCTGAGATAAATCACTTCTCTTGATAGACTACCTCTGCGACGGTTTGCCCAACAGCTTTGAGGGTTTCGCGAGAAATTACGTCAATATTGTCATCGTGAGTATGCCAAGCACCAAAAAATCCGCCCTCAGGCTTCATATCGATAATGTCAATACTTTTGACAGCGCCCGGATCATTCATGTAAACATGATCATCTACGATCGCACCGACCCTTTGATTGGAAAAGTATTGGCCGTAGCCAAGTCGCTGTCCAGTGCTCCAGACCTTTTGCACGACCCCAGAAGCCATGCCCATAGAGACGCCCTCCTTGAGGAAGGTAGCATTGGCAGCCCCAACCATATCGAGATTGATCCCATAACGGGCCTGATAATTGGCAGCATGCTTATTGCGAGCCCAATGTTGACTACCAAGGCAGTAAGAATTTTCAATATTGGGACGGCCGTTATCTTCAGCATCCCAAAGGATGATATCGACCCCTATAGTAGGAGATTGAGCATGAAAAAGACGCGCTAATTCTAGCAGTACTGCGACTCCACTCCCCCCATCATTGGCACCATCAATCGGATCGCCGGTCCGCTCATCATCTTGATCGGCAATAGGACGAGTATCCCAGTGAGCAGATAAAATAATGCGATTGGCAAGCGCTGGTTTGTAAGCAGCAATGATATTTCTGGCCTTCACGGGACTGCCATCAAATAAGCGCAGTGTAGCTTCTTGAACGGTCACCTTAGCACCATAGGTTTTGAACTTGTCTATCAACCAATTGCCACACAAGATATGTCCCGCAGAATTGGGCACCCGAGGTCCAAAGGAGACCTGCTTGACGACAAACTCATAGGCGGAGTCAGCGTTGAAATCCGGAGTAGTTACCATAGCAGGAGCGCTTGGAGTATTAGGGTTGGCGGGTTCATTGCCGAGATTGCTATTAGCATTATTGCTATCGCCGCCACAGGCAAAAAAGAAGAGTACTAGCCCAAGGCCAATACTCTTAATCGTTATATGATAGTTATGTAACATCGTTTATCCTTCAAAATACCATTCTGTACTGCCAGCATTATCTTCGAGTTTGATCTTCATCTCGCCGAGGCGATCTCTGATCTTATCTGCGGCTGACCAATTTTTCTCGCTGCGAGCATCTGCTCTTAGCTCAGTGATAATGCCCATCAACCCATCGAGGAGATCACCGCTACCTTCTTCTTCCGCCTCTGACTTCATCCCTAACCAATCATTGAAGACCGACAAAATATCAGCTTTGAATTGGAGGAAGGTATCAGGATTGACCGAAAAAGGAGCACTTTGATCCTTGAAGAGTTGATTGATAACCGGCAAAGCATCAAAAATACGAGCGATGGCCTTGGCCGTATTAAAATCATCATCCATCGCGGCTCTGGCGTCTCCGATAAAGGACTTCAGATTTTGTTCTGCTGCCTCGTTTACCGCGACCGGACGCTTATGAGGATCAATCTCGTTGAGTCGCTTGAGCGCTTCTCCAATACGTTTGAGCCCCTTTTCGGAAGCTTGCAAAGCAGCATTAGAAAAGTCAAGAGTGGAGCGATAATGCGCCTGCAGGATAAAAAAGCGTATTGTCATTGGACCATAAGCTTTGTCGAGCAGGTTGGCTTGTTTGACCTCCGACCAATGTTCTCCTTTAAAGAAGCCGCCTAAAGAGATGGCGTTGCCAAGAGACTTGCCCATCTTTTGGCCTTCATAGGTGATCATATTATTGTGGAGCCAATATTTGGCCTCGTCATGCTGCTCCTTAGGCAAATTGCAGTTGCAGGCATTGGATTGAGCGATCTCAGCTTCATGATGGGGGAAGAGAAGGTCCATTCCGCCACCGTGAACATCATATTTGGCACCCAAATATTTGGTGCTCATTACCGTACATTCGATATGCCAACCCGGAAAACCAGGTCCCCAGGGAGAGTTCCAACGCATGATATGCTCAGGCGAAGCTTTTTTCCAAAGGGCAAAGTCGGCTGGATGGCGTTTTTCGCTTCCCCCTTCTAGGTCATCACGAGATTCGGAAAGCATGTTCTCGATATCTCGCCCCGAAAGCTTGCCATAGCCAAAATCTTCATTGTATTTGGGTACGTCAAAGTAAACCGAGCCATTGCTTTCGTAAGCATAGCCATTGGCCAGGATTTGCTGTACGGATTCGATTTGCTCGGTGATATGTCCCGTTGCTCTAGGCTCGATGCTAGGGCGCTCTACATTGAGCGCGGTCATATCGGCGATATAAGAATTGAAATATCGCTGTGCGACCTCCATGGGTTCCAATTGCTCAAGGCGAGCCTGTTTTTCCACCTTGCTTTCTCCTTCGTCGGCATCGTTTACTAGGTGTCCAACATCGGTTATGTTGCGGACGTAGCGCACTTTGAAGCCACTCGCTTTGAGGTACCTAAAGACGGTATCAAAGGTGATAGCCGAACGAGCATGCCCTAGATGCGCGTGCCCATATACCGTAGGTCCACAAACATACATACCCACGAAAGGGGGATTGAGGGGTTCAAACTTTTCTTTCTTTCGGCTAAGGGAATTGAATACCTGAAGGGATGACATGTATATAAAAAATGATTGAGTCTGATGGGATATGCAAAATAACAGATTGTTCAAGTCATGACCTGAACGGGCAAAGATAGCAGAAATTACTAATTATGAGTATGCTAAAAAGGGATAAATCCGCTCCTAGCTGCAGGCGCAGCAACAACAGTGTAGAGAAACAATATGGCGGATGAGAAAATGCATATCAGCTTAGTTACGCAAAATGGTCTTTAGGGTTGTCCTTTGAGACGAAACGTTCCCAGCAGGGGAAAATGATCTGAAATCACCTTAGCAACTCGCTTGCACTCCAGCACTTCAAATTTAGGGCTATGGTACATATAATCGAGCCGCATCCCCCAACTGCCGTTTTTACCCCTCCGAAAGGGAAAGGTCCATCCATCCCCACTCCCCTTTTCGAGATATGCATCCGCTAGCTTGGCCCTAAACCTACGGGACATGCGAGAGTGGGAAGGCGCATTGAAATCACCTGCGAGAATGTAGGGATGCGGATAAGAATCAAGCACGGCAAATATCTGGTCGTATTTCTCTTCTTGAAGGTAAAGGACCTTTTTGATTTGTTTGGTGAGATTTTTGAGTCGGCCCAAGAAGGTGCGTTTTCGGCGTAAGGTGGTCCCAATCTGATAAGAAGACATATGCAGGGTACCCAAGCCAAATAATCCATCGGGCCCATCTATCGTAGTGATCATGCCGCTATTGACTTCTTCGGTAGGCAGGAAGAGCGTATCTAATTTGACGATAGGATAGCGAGAAAACACCGCCACCCCATGCACATGACTAGGCAAATGAATAAACTGATAATGAGGCAAATTGAGTGCCTCTGAGAAATAATGAATGGCCCTCCCCTCATCTTCAAACTCCACATTGCGAAATTCTTGGAAAGCAATCAAATCGGGTTCGATCTCATTGACCAAATCCAGCACCTTGGCCACTTTGCGTTTATTAAACTCGAAGGCGCCTAGATTATAGGTGAGCACTTTATATGGAGAATCACCGCTTTGCGGAACGCTTGGCGGTCGGACATTTTGTTGGAAGATCAAATAGGAAAACAGCAAAAAGAATGCGGGTACAAGGGCACGAATCCATTCTTTTCGCAATAAGAAGGCCAATAGGGTCAGAGCATAAATCACCGAAAGACTAGGCAATAGCGGGCTAAGCACCTGTACCCATGGCAAAATGGAAAGCGGGAGCCATGGGGCCAAAAAGATGCCAAGGCTCAGAACAGCAATAAATAAGAGAAAAGACCAAGCGATGAAGCGAAAAAGGCCTCTAATCCGTTTTCCCATTTTTATTGTTAGACGCTTTGAAGAGGAGTTCTTTTTCTTCTCGACTCAATGAATCGTAGCCAGAGGCATGGATTTTTTCGAGAATCTTGTCTACGATTTCTTCAGGTACGCTATTCCCTTCTTCTACCGTAGCAACTTTGGTTTTAGTAGCCACTTGCTTGTCGCTACCACTGTTCCAAGTTTGAGGATTGGAGTATTTGACCTTCATACGAGGTTTTTTCTCCTCCTTATAAAAGGACCAAATGATCTCCGTCACATCCGTGCCATTGCGCATCAGATAGACGTTGAGATAGCCTAAGGCTCCTGCTAGCAATACAGCAAAGGCTAATGGCGTAAACAATCCACTCGTAAACCAAATCAAGCCAAAGAAAATCAGTCCTACGATGCGGATTTCAACCTGACCGAAGAGAAAGAGTCTAATTGGATATCTGGGGACCAGCGTTATCGAAGAGATCATCAACAAGATCATCAAGGGGACAATTCCCCCCACATACGTACCTTGTCTGGACCAACGCTGGATCTGACTATCGACATAAGTCTCTGCTTCTTTGGCCGAATCTGTGGCTTCCTCGCTGTCAAGATCGGACTCTGTAATGGTCGCAATCTCATCTTCCGGAGTGGTTTCTTGTGGATTATTGGTATCGGTTATGGTCTGGACTTGGGGTTCTTTGCTACCAATCAATCTCACGGTCGAATAAGTTACCGTCAATAGGCCCATCAAAGGGATGGCTAGCAAAACGAGGCGGCGCGTACGGGTATCATTGAGAAACTGCTGATGGATACGGCCAAAGGTAAATAGCATCATACCCCCAAAAAGGATGGTAAGGAAGCTAAAGGCACTGTAAAAAAATGGCCAAGTGAATAAGCTCCAAGGTTGCCAGATAAGATCCTGAAAACGAGCAGGGAGCGTAAAATAAAGGATGAACTTGTCATAGCCCTCTGGACCGGGTCCGAGGATCAATGC
>JBCAWW010000394.1:0-5779 GCA_038534415.1 Bacteroidota bacterium
ATAACGACTCAAATTTTAATTTGAGTATTACAATGGCATAAGTTAACCCACCTAATACAAGAATTTGTTTACGAACGAATCACAATCTTTGAAAAGCAAAATTAGGAGTCCCTTTATTTCCCAAATCATCATAGAAGTCGAGGAAATGAAGCTTATATAAAAACCCCTCATGGTCTCTGATCATAAATACTTGCTTAGGGAAGACCGTGAAAGAAGAAGCCTGAAGGTCATAGTATTTCCAAGCATAACCAATCGCATCTTGAGCATCACTCCAAACCAAGCGATCAGCATCCAAAGCTTCGATCTCTACAAACTCTGCGATGCTGTCCAATGCTACCTGAGTTCGGTTAGGATTGGTCAAAACTCCTGTAACTAGATAAGGAAGATAGGGATCGTAAAAGATGTGCATATACTGCGTAAAGCATAGATCGTACTGGTCTTTAGGAGGCTCTACCAAGCGAATTTCATGCTCGGACAAAGAGTACCCCATAAAGTTATATTGTTCATCTTTGGTTATCGAGATACTCTTCTCGTCTGTACCGTCTAGCTTGGCGTATTGGATTTGATATGTTTCATTTTCACTGCTTCGCAGAACGATTTTCCGAAACCCTCGTTGTTGTCCACTCGGAGTATAACCAAGATCCAAAACATAGACTTGATCAAGTTCCCAACCAGCCAAAGCCAAACTGTCTATATTACCGCTCGGATGATCTGGCCTAAAATGAAACCCACTACTAGTATTTATAGCTTCAAAATCCTCGCTACCAGTAGCGGCAGCTTGCATCGCTAAGCTGCTATTGAGACGGATACCCCAGATAGAGTCAGCGCAAAGCAAACCAATCTCCCAATCAGTTTTGGCATTGGTAGAGATTATTTGGTTGGTTCCGAGATCATACCAAACTTGATCTTGATAATTGGCTTGCATACTCACACTGGCAATTACAGCATCTCCACGATCAAAGGGTTGGATAGGTATCTCTTCGCGGAGGCAAGCACTTAAACTTAATAAGCACACTAAGCAATAAATATATCCAATAGCTTGGTTTTTCATTTTTTATCTAGTTGAAAACTAAGTCTGGCAAAGATATTTCGTCCCGTGCTGACGGCAACATTACTCCCGTTACCGCTATGCGCCCCGCCAGCAAGCAACGCATTGATATTGGTAATATTTAGCAGATTTTTGGCACCTAAGCTTAGTTGGATTCTATCGTTCGCCAAAGGCTGAGTCATTGTAAAATCGAGTAAGCTATAAGCCTCTATAAATTGCTCTCCAACACTCCCATCAGTATTAAGACGGAATCCTGGCAAGCGGCCCTGAAATTTGTAGAAAAGAGAAAAGTTAGTCTTTGTCCGAGCTAGGCTATATTGAAGGCTTCCGTTCGCTTCAGGATAGTAACTAAAAGTAGGTAAAGAGGTCTCGGTCTCTTGCAAACGATTATAGCGTCCGACGTAAGCCCCACCGATTTGCACATGCCAAGATTCATACTGCCAACTCAGTCTTAAGTTTAGCCCTGTAGTTTTAAAACTACCAATATTGACATAAGAAAATACTGGACTATTTACCTCCGCTAAGGTGATCAAATTTTGCATATCATTATAAAAGAAACCAAGCTCGGTCTTCCAAAGGTGAGCTCTTGCACTCAGTTTTTGATAGCGCAGATTTGCAGTATAGTTGTGTGAATATTCTGCCTTCAAGTCAGGATTCCCAATGATATTGTGGTTAATATCTACAAAGTAGAAATATAGCTCCTTGAGAGAAGGAGCACGAAAGCCTCTGGCGTAAGATGCTCTTAGAGCCCAATCTCCCCAGTTGATTTTCATATTCAAAGAAGGTATCAAAGGTGCTTGGTACGCTGTATTGTAGGCATAACGCAGTCCAGGTCGCACTGTCAACCAATGGGAAGGCTTAATTTCAGCAGTGGAGTACAGGGCAAGATCGGCTTGAACTTGGGTAAGATTTTCAATTCTTTTTCCAAAAGCTGTCTCGTAATTGATATCATATCCAAGCTCGTACGAAAGCCACGATCTTGCATTTTTACGCGTGAAACTAGCTCGGCTCATCAAGAGTTGAAACTGAGCGGTATCTTGTTCACTCGCATTTTGGATCAAGCTTTGTTCAAGGGTAGTCAAGTCTTTTACATAACTATTTGATGTCCGTTCAAAGTGATTGTAAGCAGCGACCAACTGCAGTCCCCAATCTTCGGAGAGCTTGCCATTGAGAGACAAAGATTGATCCCATCGACGCGTATGATAGGTATCATCAAAAGCGGTTTCGAGATATGGGGCGCGAGGAAAACCTCGATTGACAATCATTTCATCAAAAAAAGCAGTGGTAAGACCGAGCTTTAATTTGCGAATTGGCACAAAATACTTAGCTCTAGCAAAATGCTGAGTACGAGGTTTCCATTGTTGAAAGCGACTAACATCAGCGACACGACGTGAGAAATCTGGCCAATCAGCTTCACCAGGATGCCAACCGTCAAAAAAATTACGCCCTCCAGAAAGGCGAAATGTATGCTTCTTATGCCGCAGGCTAGTCGAAAGCGAAACGTTAGCAGTGCCTTGTTGCTCTCCGTATAGATTTCCACTGATTTTTAGCCCTTCAGCGGATTGTGCCTGAGCGGTGATGAGATTAATGGTTCCTGCCAGCGCATTAGTGCCATAATTGACGCTCAAGGGGCCTTCGACGATTTCGATTCTGACGACATCCAATAGATTAATTTGACTGAGATCAACATTGCCATTTTGGCGACCAATCACGGGTACGCCATCAATCAATATTTTCACATTTTCCCCTGACAAGCCTTGGAGACTCATCGATTGCCCCAATACATTGTCTTGGCTAAGGCGAATATTTAACTCATTGGTCATGACATCTCCAAGATCAATCGCTCCCATGCGATAGATTTTATCTTGCCCTATGACACGGATCGGGTGGACGGCATTGCGTACACTTTGTTGACCGTATTGTCCTGTGATTACGATTGTTTCCGTATCGTAAATCTGGCTGGAGTCAGATTGAGTGGGAGCGTTCTGCGCTTGAGCAGCCCCCCCAATCATTGTCCCTAGCAAGACCCCAAAAATGTTCAATAAAAGATAACGCATAAGCTTAGCGATTAGAGTTATTCACTCGATTCAGATTTGATCAGTGCTTGCGCATCGAGGATCAAAAAGGACTCTGAGATCAAATCATACAGCCACTCCATCTCCATATAACAAAGTACGAGCTTGACGTTCTGAGAATCAGTCGCAAAAAAGAAGGACTTCTCTCCCTTGGGTAAGCGGTTTTTCCAGTGCAATAATTGGAACTCTAGCTCTTTCCACAGTGCCCTTAAATGCTTTTTGCCCATCGAGATAGCAGTGGTCCCGAAGCCAAGCTGAAAGCGGCCACAGCCTCTGCAATGCATGAGGTAGCCTTTTTCGGTCTGTCTAATTACCTCTAATCTATTACACATTGATTTTTTTTAATGATTGTTCTACTTCTGCGACGATCTCTCGCCATTCGTTTAGCTCCGGAAGACCCGGCTTACGTTTGCCAAAAAATTGCGCGATCTGCTTCCTTTCTTTGTCGAAGCATTCGAGGGCAGTCACCACGCCATCTTTGGTAGGTTTGCGTACTACCCAAGACTGAGCAATAGCAGGTTCTTTTACATGTAGGTTGAAATCAGGGTCCAGGATATTGAACCAATCCTCGAAATCCATCAATTTTTTAACTGGTCCTGTATGTATCTGAATAATGCCTTGGTTCCCTACAAAAACCATAATAGGCACCCCTCTATTGGCCGCTTTACTGATAATCTCTCTCAACGCAGTATTGCCGACCGCTACTGCATAATCCCCTTTGGGAGCAAGGCGGAGTGCCTGAGTGCGACTCAGTTTGTGTTTTTGCAGGAGGCCAAAAAAATCATGTGTGTCATTTAGGTTTCGCCAACTTGCCTGAAAATCATCCACATCAATCTCTGCATCGCTTAGCTCTGCTGATTCTGCTACTTTAGGCCTAACACTTTGCATTTGCCCTTGATCATCATGCCGATAGGCTTCAACTAGGGCTAAAAAAGCCACCACATCACTATGAGGCGTGAGATATATTTTATGAATTGCTTCTCCATTGGAAGCAAAAAATTGCAGACTCCAACGAGATTTCTCTCTCCCTTCTTTTCCTACTATTTCCTTGACTGCAAACGCACTATCCCAAGCTTTGAAGAATATCCGTAAATCGATGTCTTCACCGACAAATAAGCCAACGTGAGGGTGTGCTAGGCTTGCGTTTTGGTAAATCCCTTTGCGTTCATGCACTACATTATCGTTACGACTGAGTGCCATTACTTTACCAAGTCCTTCAATTTCTCCTAACAACTCGCTAAATAGTGGCTTGAGCCGTATGACAGACTCACCGCATTTAGTGGCCAGGAGTTCAACTTCACTAACCCCCAATTCTTCTGCGGCATTACGGATGCGCAATTTGGGTTTTTGGGTTTTCAATTCAACCCAACGGTATAGAAGAGAAGTGGCAGTTTGTTTCATTTTAGTGTATGATTTGATTGGTGGTCAAGGTTTTATTTTGGAGGCCGCTGCGCGGAACGCTTGTAGCATGATCAGTTATAATCAAAGGGAAATCACCACCTGGATGACGCATTACTCGCATTTTCAATTGGTAAATCTGTGAAAGTAAGTCAGCATCGCAAACTTCTTCGGGCTTACCAAAAGCGACTTGCCGCCCTTCATTTAGTAATAAAATTTTGTCAGAATACTGAGCCGAGAGATTAAGATCATGCATGACAATTATCACGCAGTTTCCTTCCGAAGCAAAGTCTTGACATAGCTGTAGCAAATGATGTTGATGTTGTAGGTCTAAATTATTAAGCGGTTCATCGAGTAATAATAAATAAGGTCCATTTCCATCTCCTATTTGGCAAAAAGCTCTCGCCAGTTGTATGCGTTGCTGTTCCCCTCCAGAGAGTTGTTGATAGATGCGTTTGGCGAAGGCAAGACTAGTTGATTGCCTCATGGCATTTTGCACACAATCAAAATCGAGTTGGCTGGGATGGTTTTTATAATGAGGATAACGGCCCATCATGACTACATCTTCCCCATGCAGCAGCATACTAAGCTGTGTTTTTTGTGTCAAGACGGCTCGTTGCTTGGCCATTTCGAGATCGCGATACTCAGACAACACTTTATTTTGCCAAGTGAGTTTGCCCGACTTTGATTTGATATCTCTGCTAAGCAGTCTGATCAAAGTAGATTTGCCAGCCCCATTGGGACCGATGATAGAGGTCACTTCTCCCTTAGCTAAGGAGAAATTTACTTTCTCAAGCAGCGCTTTGTCTTTGATATAGTAGCTAATCCCCTTGGCTTCAAGCATATCCTGTTTTTTGACGCTGTATGAGTAAGATTAAAAATACTGGACTTCCAGCGATAGCCGTAAGCACACCAATTGGTAACTCAGCAGGGGCCACAATAACACGAGAAAACACATCTGCCCAACAGAGTAACAAACCACCCGCAAGGGCAGAGGCAGGTAACAAAAATTGATGATGGCCACCACCTATCAGTCGTAGCACATGAGGCACTACTAAACCCACAAAACCAATTACGCCACATAAGGCGACTGCTACCCCAGTGCATAGACCAGTAGCCAAAACGACTTTGAGTTTCAAACTCTCTATTGGACTTCCGAGATAGCGAGCTTCAGCTTCTCCTAAACTCAATGCATTCAGATTTTTTGCTAATGGCAGTATGAGTGTAGTCTTGATCTTAAGTCTAACTCTCATACTGC
>JBCAWW010000395.1:0-5764 GCA_038534415.1 Bacteroidota bacterium
GTATTGATCATAGAGGATGACTTATTTCTAGCCCCAGACTTTTATAGATATGCTTTAGAAGCCACCAATTTTTATAAGGATGAAGAGCGAGTAGCGGGTATCGGTTTATACAGCTGCATCAACAACTCCTTTGCCCATCATCTGCCTTTTTATCCGATACCGGATGGTTCTTCGGCCCTATTTTTACAGATCCCCTGCTCCTGGGGACAGGTATGGACCCAAAAGCAGTGGCGGGCTTTTAGAGCTTGGTGGGATCAAAAGACGGGTTTCAGCGCTACTGATCCTATCCCCGACAAGCCCAAACATTGGGGAGCTCACGCCTGGGACAATCATTTTTTGAAATACATGACCGAACAGGGCAAGTATTTCGTTTGGCCTTTTCAGGCTTACTCCACCAACTTCATGGATGCAGGCACCCATTTTGACGGAGAGGGAAATCATTATCAATCTCCCTTGCAGATGGGGCGGGCGCCTTTACAGTTTTTGCCCTTGGATGAGTCTCATAGTCGCTATGATGCTTATTTTGAAATAGAACCCGCGATTCTGAATCATTATTTACCCGAATTAGGGGAATACGATTATATCGTAGATCTATACGGTATCAAACAGCTTGCGCTCTTTGAGGCACCGTATGTGTTGACTCAAAAGCCAGTACAAAAATCCATCAAGAGTTTTAGCAACAAACTCAAACCCTTTGAGATGAACATCATCCAAAATATCAAAGGGAACAATATCTATCTAGTTGAGAAATCTGCCGTAATCAATCGAGAAGCGCGCGAACCAGGTCACTTGTTTGATTACTACTACAGCCATATTCCGATCAAAGCTTTGTTGCGCCTTTTGCGCAAACGTATCCAAAAGCGCTTTTCTCGTAAATAGCCAGTCAGCCGCCATCGCCCCTAAATCGTGCTTAAAAATTGGATCATACAACTAAAATCTTCTCCTGGTGTCAAAAAGTACCTGGAAAATATCAGTTGGCTCATGGGAGGAAAAATCCTCCAGATGGGGATCAGTTTTTTGGTTACGGCCTACGTCGCTCGCTACCTACAGGATGAGGGCTTCGGTACGCTCAACTATGGCAAGGCCATCATCCAATTCTTATTGATTTTTATTGGCCTCGGCCTGCAGGGGATCAATGTACGTAATCTCGTGAGCGAACCTGAGCAAAGAGGCATGATCCTCGGCACCGCTTTATCTGCTCGTTTGTTAGTAGGCCTAAGTACGGTTATCCTCATATTAGGTGGGATTTGGTTTTTGCCGGCCGGCATCCACGACGACATCACCAATACCTTGATATTGGTAATGGCGGTATCTGCGGTTTTTCGGACGCTAGACACCTTTGAAGAGTTTTTTCAAGCAGAAGTCAAATCACAATATGCCGTATGGAGTAGGAGCATCAGCACTGCTCTGTTTGCCGCCATCCAATTGTATTTGATTTATATCAAGGCAGAACTTATTTGGTTTGGAGTGGCTTTTAGTATCCGTAATGCAGTGATGGGACTGGCTTATTTTGGCTTTTATGTCAAGGTTTATGCTTGGCCCAAAGGCTTTCATTGGGACCCGACTTATTTCCGACAGCTGATCAAAGACGCTTGGCCGATGATATTTTCGGGCATGGTCATTTTTTTATATATGCGGGCCGATCAGCTGATGCTAATGCACTTGAGCTCTGCTGATGAGTCAATTGCAAAGGCCGCGGTGGGGCAATATTCAGCTGCTCTACGCTTATCCGAAGTATGGTTTGTGTTTGGCCCCATCATCGCAGGAGGCTTATTTCCAGCCATACTCAATGCCCGCAAAAAGAGTAAGGCATTTTATCACCAACGTTTAGAAAAGTACTTCAGTCTCATGGCTGCGGTAGCTTTGGCAATCACCATACCGATGGTCCTTTTTGGGCCTAGTCTATTGACCTGGGAGTATCTTTTTGGCCCCGCTTATACCGAAGCGGGAGAAATCCTCGTGATTCATTGTTGGACCCTGATTTTTGTCTTTTTAGGGAATGCAAGTAGCAATTATCTTATCGCCGAAAATCTACAAAAGCTCACCTTATATCGCAGCTTGTTAGGTGCTGTCGTCAATATTGGCCTCAATTGGTGGTTGATCCCCGAAATAGGCATCAAAGGAGCGGCCATCTCGACCCTCATCTCCCAAGCCTTGGCCTCTTATTTGAGCTACGCCTTTCATCCTCAAACCAGAGAACTGTTTAAGATGATGAGTCGCTCGATTTTTTTAATTCCTTTGATCAAAGCAAAAGCAAATTGAAAATGAGTCAAAAAGCAGATCATATCATTTTTGTAGTGGGTAACTCGCGTAGTGGGACCTCGCTCATGATGCGTCTGCTCAATCGTTCACCGAAGGTGCACTTTCTCAACGAACTTCATTTCTTTGAAAAGCTGTGGTCGATCAAGGATACTGATAGACCCATTTCCCAAAAAGAAGCCTTGACCCTCGCCTCGCGTTTGCTTTTTATTGATCGCTACAATGTCTTAAAAAGCTTTCAATATGATGAGTTTGCCGAGGAGGCCCAAGAGGTAGTCGCGACTTTAGGAGAGGAGCAGATTTATCGCCAAGATATTTATCGGGCGGTACTCCTTCGGAGAACGCTTAGCAAGGGCAAAGAAATACCGGGCGAAAAGACCCCCCAAAACCTGTTTTATCTTCAGGAGATTTTGCAGATGTTCCCCCAAGCCAAAGTGATCAATATGGTGCGAGATCCGAGGGCCGTTTTGCTTTCGCAAAAGCGAAAGTGGCGACGTAAATATGATGTAGATTCCTATATCAAGGATCATCGCAAAGAAGTCTGGCGCCTAAAGATGAATTACCACCCAATCACCATTAGTCGCTTATGGGTGAGCGCGATCAAAGCAGCAGCAGTTTTTGAGGCTCATCCTCAAGTGATGAACGTTCGTTTTGAGGAAGTTACTTCCCAGCCACAAAAGACCTTGCAGCGTATCTGCGATTTTGTGGAGATCGACTTTCAAGAAAGCATGTTGGACGTAGAGTACAATGGCTCATCGACGGATATCAACCGCGGACAAAAACGCTACGGTATCCAGCAAAAAGCCAATGATAGCTGGAAGCAGGGGCTTTCAAAAGCAGAAATTTTTATCTGTCAGTGGATATGTGGCAAATATTTTGATGCATTTCAGTATGAGAGGATCAAGGTGGGACTCAATCCTTTCACATTGTTGTTTCATATAGCGTCGTTTCCGATCAAACTTCTGGGAGCCTTGCTGATGAACCTACACAGGATGCGCAACATTGGAGAAGCAATTAGGCGGCGTTTGGCTTCCTAATGGAGGATTTGAATAGAGGACATGGCTTATGCGTTACTATTTTTCTATCTATTTAACGCCAAAATATTTTTTGGGGCCACTCCCCTATTGAAGTTTCTCCCCAATGTAATCTTGTTTTTGGGGGTGATACGCTACACCGCGCTCAACAAAGCGAGAATCTATTTCAAACTCCCCACCTTAAGCTCCCACATATACCTTTGGGTTGCTTTCCTCTTGATTTGGGGCATCAGCATATTACGGACTGCCAGAGAAGGGGCAACGATGATCGGACACATCAATGATCTCGCATCGATCTTTCTTTTTTCATTGGTAATCTATCTTTTTATCAGTTCTCGCTATCGCTTTGCGCGTTATTACAATCCCGCTTTTTTCGACTTCGTCTTAACGCGTTACACCCTCAAACTGCTGCGTATCCCGACTGTGGCCGTTACAATCCTATTTTTTATCTATGCCATTGGCTTTAACCATCCTTCGACGGTGATAATGCGCAATGGAGAGCCGATGGTAATCCTCAAAGCCTTAGGTATCAGTCTCGCAAAGAAGGCAGTGCCATTTACAGGAGGCACCCATCCTACTTTATTTGCGATCTGGGCTGGAGCTACCTTTGCGATGAATGTGATGGCTCTGGCAACCGTTTGGCTCAAGCGAGGCAAACGACGCAAAATGTATTTTAATGTCTTGGCGATCCTAGGCTTTTTGATATTCGCCGATTCACGCGGGACCATGCTTATCACCTTACTCACGGTCACAGTACTTTATGTCTGCTTTAAGTTTCGTCTGGCGGGTATATTACGCTGGTTTGTACTGGTGGTACCGCTATTGCCTTTCATATTTACGATAAGTATGGGATTCTTGGCTCAGACCTCTTATGCAGATATATTGGCACGAGGCAATCAAGGCCCTGAGAACCTGAGTACCCTCTCTGCGAGAACGGTCATTTGGAATGAATGTCTGGAGGAAATTCAAGATCCCACCCCTATCCACTTTGTGGGTTGGGGAGAGCACGGTCAAGGGCCGGCTGGAGTTGCTCGTCGCTACGCCCATATTTTCCCACCGGACCACTATGATGATGTATCTCTCATTGTGACCCACAATTTCTTTTTCCAGGCTTTTTTTGAGGTTGGGTACCTAGGAGTCAGTATTATCTTGCTGGTCTTATTTGTGGGAATGAATCATGCCATTAAACTCTACCATAGGGGCTTTAGAGTCAGCTTGGTCTACATTGGCTTCTTGGTATACTTTGTACTGTCAGGAGCCTTAGAATCGACCTTTGGCAACCATTTCAAGGCCTATACCCTACTGTTTGTGATGATGACTACTGCCCTTTATACTTTCCGTTCGGAGTATAGCCGCATGTTGGCTAAGGGAGTACCCGAAAACCATGATTCCGGAGATTAGCGTCGCTAATTCCGGAATCAGGTGAATGATGTGAATAAACAAGGGTCTAAAAGACTTATATACCTACCTAAGTCCTTGCATCATAGCTGTGGAAGCTGATGATTGCAAAAGACAAAATTCTTCTGCTTGCGACGAATCGCAATGCTTGTTTGGTGTATCGTTATTTTGCCAGTGGGTGCTTTCGGGGAGAAAGAGGCAGTCAAGCGAAAGGTTTGTCGGGCTTAACGGCAACTGGTCTTAATGCGGTTATACAGTAAATATAGGAGGATAAAAGCTTCTTTTTCAAATGCTTTGAATCTTCGATAATTTCTTTTGTGTAAGGTTTTAGTCAGAATTGAAGAACTATTCAATCATCGTAGTTCAGAATCGATTGGAAATAAGAATGATAGGAGAGAATCGTTCTGCGAAGCAGTAAATAGCGACTCCCCCCAGATGTAAGTAGATAGAGAGTATTACCGTTTTTTTACAAAAATCTTAGGCAAAAAAAAGGCGAAACAAGCTCGAGAGCTGTTTCGCCGATATTGCATTCATCAGAAAAGCACATGGCTTTTCAACTGTTTTCAATTAAGCAAGTACCCGTTGCCCAGATTCGTATTGACTCTGGTGGGACTTGAAGTCTTCATAGACAGATTCGATACCTGCACGCAATCCAATTTCAGGTTTGAAACCGGTAGCAAACAGACGGCTAGAGTCCATCAATTTACGTGGAGTACCAGTTGGCTTAGAGGTGTCGAAAGCAAGTTCGCCTTCAAAACCAACCACATCTTTGATCATCAAAGCGAGATCTTTGATACTGATATCTTCTCCCACACCGATGTTGACAAACTGACGGCCATCGTACTCACGCATGAGGTAAGTACAAGCGGCAGCTAAGTCGTCGGTATGCATAAATTCACGTAGTGGACTGCCATCACCCCAAATTTCTACGCTTGGAGTACCATTGGCTTTACCTTCATGAAACTTACGGATCAAAGCGGGTAAAACGTGGCTATTTTGCAGATCGTAATTATCATTGGGGCCATATAGGTTGGTAGGCATCCCAGAGATAAAGTTGCATCCGTACTGGTCGC
>JBCAWW010000396.1:0-5748 GCA_038534415.1 Bacteroidota bacterium
TTAAATTTTGATTTATCGTAAAAAATATATCTCATCCTGCTGATTTATAGCGCTTTGAAAGCGATTAGATGCTGAAGGGGAGATGCTAGCTAGTCGTAAGTTGTTGCCGCTTCAAAGCCAAAAAATGTGGTTTTTTCAATAATCGTTTAAGGATTTATCTCAATCTTCCCCCTTGGGTGGGTATGGGTTTATGTGTATTTTTGAAAAAAGAAATATATGAATCCGGTAAAGCTATCCATGGTTGTGATTTTGGTAGGAAACCTCTTGGTTTCACTTAAAGGATTCAATGATGCGGCTTTTAGGGACAAATATCTTTTTCATGTAGGGCCGATCCGCTTTCAAAGAGAATGGGTCCGCATGTTTAGTTCAGGCTTTTTGCATGGAGATTGGATGCATTTGATTTTCAATATGTACACCTTCTATGCCTTCGCCGAGATTTTGGCTACCATCTTCCCTCAGCGGATAGAAATGTTCCTGCTATTATACTTTGGCAGTTTGTTGGGGGGCAATGCCCTGGCTCTATATATCCATCGCAATCATGACGATTATCGCGCATTGGGCGCTTCGGGCGCGGTGAGTGGGGTAGTATTTGCTACCATTGCGCTAATGCCTGAGATGAGGCTGTTTTTTGAGATTCCGGGCTGGCTTTTTGCGATCATCTATACTATCGTAACGATTTATGGCATCAAATCTCGTTGGGGTAATATTGGGCATGAGGCTCACCTTGGCGGGAGTATTATAGGCGTCATCTTGGCGATTGCGCTAGCGCCGCAAATATTGCAATTGCATCCGTGGATATTATTAGGCATCACGCTACCCATGGTGGTATTTCTGTACTTTTTGGTGATGAAGCCAGAGTTCCTGCTCATACCCAATTATATGAGCTATCAAAACAAACAGATCAAAGAGCGCTTTCGCAAATCAAAAAGCACCGCTAGCGTCAAGAAGACTAAGACCAAAGGAGGCGCAGCCAAAACTAGGTTTATCTCGCCCGAGGCCGAGCTCAATTTTCTCCTAGATAAGGTGCAAAAAGAAGGATTTGAAAATTTAACATCCAGCGAAAAAGATCGATTAGAGCAACTATCGCGTGATCTTGACTGAGATATTTTTCTGATTGCAAAGTCCGATCAATCTTAGCACACTATTTGTTTTTGTAGGCGAAAGGGTTACAAAGAGCGCCTTATGCTTCGTCAAATTTTGCTTTTACTGATCTTTGCCTCCTCGATTACCACCTCTTTCGCCCAAAGACCTCAAAAACGCCTATTCAACAAAACCAGAGCGGTAGATTCACTCGCCTTGGTAGTGTATGAAGATTCTGTACGCAGCGTGATACGCGATTCCATCAGCGCTATGTTATTTCACGATAGCTTTGTGGACAACCGTAACGTATGGCCGATCCAAGCAACTGATGATGTGGTGGCCTTGATTGAAGATGGGGCGTACCAAGTACGCAACAAGAATGTCAAACAAGGTGCTTTCTTGCTACGTCAAATGCCCATTATGGCAACAAACCATCCTTTTTATGTAGAAGTGGCCCTAACACATGATTCGGGTCCCAAAAACATGGGCTATGGCTTAGTTTGGGGGGTGAGCGGCGATAAGAAATCTTATTACGCTTTATTGATCAGCGCCAATCGGCAATACACCATTTTGGAAGTACGAGATGGTCGCTTTAAAGACATCAAGCGCTGGACTGAGAGTAAATTGGTTTATTCCTCCGGTAAGACCAATCTGCTCGGTATGCGGCTAGTAGGAGACCTCATAGAGTTTCATATCAATGGGCGTATGGTGTTCAAAACCCGCTATATCCCAACTGGTGGCCAACAAAGTGGAGTCGTATTGTATGGCAAACAAAAGGTGGATGCGGATCATTTCTTTGTGAGAGATCCCCAAGCTTGGCCAATTATCTCGCGTTAATTTCGGTTTGTCGAAATTGATTTCGCATAATTACGCGCTTTTGCCGTAATTAAGTGGACGATGCGATACTTGCTTTTAATACTTATTTGTGGGCTTTATAGCCTAGCCTTCCCCCAAGACAGTCCTTTGTTATTCGACACCTTTACGGAGTCGGCAAAGGACTGGCCCATTGGTGATTATTTAGATTATAGCGCCCGCTGGGATAGTGGATTTGTCCATTTTGAACACCGTAGCAGCGAGATCAGTAGTTTTACCAGGGAGCTTTTTCTCAAAGAGGTAGTGCGGCTTGCGATTGAGACACGAATACAGCTCGATCCCCAATCTCTCCTCAATATGAGTGGGATTTGTTGGAGTGTGGACCCCTCCGGGGAACGCTACCACGCTTTTCAGATAAGGCCTGAAGGTAGTTTTCGGCTCATCTCCATGGATCAGGGTAGCGAAAAGGTGCTGATCGACTGGACCAAAAACCGCCGCATCAAAGAGCCAGGAGAGTTCAACAAACTTCGGATTGAAAAAGAAGGGCGATCTCTCTATGGTTTTATCAATGACAAGGAAGTCTTTCGGCTGCCTTGGAAGCGATTCAATGGCAAATACCATGGGCTCTGCTTTCAAGGCAATGGGCAGTGGTCCATTGATTATTTCAAGGTAGAACATCCTCCGGTGATCATTCCTTTGGTGGATGCTCCCATGCGCGACGCGGCAAGTTTTCCCCTCGATAGCATGCTTACCGATACGAGCCGAGACGAAAGTGCCCCCCGCGTTTCGCCTGATGGACGGACCATCTACTTTAGCGTTTCGCGACCGAGCGAAAATCTCTCTCAAGGACAAGTGTGGTATACACATTTTCAAGGCGATACCCTCTGGACCCCACCTAAACCCCTATTTGAGCAGCCCAGCGCCCAAAGGCAGGAAGTCTTTCATATCAATAAGGAGCATGATGCCCTTTGGGTGAGTGGTGAGCCCTATCAAATCAAAAATTACCAAGACAGTAGTTGGAGTAGAAGCGTTCTCGGAGAGATCCCTAAACTCAATCATAGCGGTGAACCACCTAATTACAGCCTTTCACCGGACAAAAGTGTGATGATCCTCTCGCTCGATCGCTCTGATAGTTATGGAGAGCGAGATCTTTATGTTTGTTTTAAGGAGGGGGATGCCTGGAGCGCGCCCAAGCATTTAGGCGCGGATGTCAATACTTGGGGAGAGGAAATTACTCCTTACTTAATGGCGGATAACGAAACGTTGATTTTTGCGAGTTCAGGGCGACCCGGCTATGGCCAAGTGGACCTTTATATGAGTCTTAGGCAAAGCAATACTTGGACTGATTGGAGTGAACCGCTCAACCTCGGGCCAGGCATCAATGGCAAGTATTGGGATACGCATTATCTGCCCCTCAAAAATCCTCGTCGAGCTTATATGGCAAAGCAGGACAGCAGCGGTGATTTTGATTTGTATACCGTTCGTATCCCCGAAGATTATGAAGCTTTGGGCATTGCGCGGGTTTTTGGCAGCGTTCGCAATCAAAAAAATGGTGCTTTGCTTGCTGCTAAAATTTCGATCCGAGCTATCACTGGCGATTCTTTGGATGTTGAAGTTGCTACGCTCAGTCCCGCTCAAGGCTACCAAACTCTGTTGCCATTTGGCAAAGCTTACGCTATTCACGCCAATGTGTTGGGCTATTTTCCGATCGTAGATACGCTAGATATGCGGGCGCTAGATCGGTTTAGAGAGGTGCAGCAAGATCTTTGGGTGAGGCCGCTGGAGATCGGGCAAGTGATCCAACTCAAACAAGTCTACTTTAAGCGAGCCCAAGCCGAAATGCTAGCAGATTCTTATCCCGAACTCGATCGTTTGGTCTTACTCATGCAAGCGCTGCCCAATCTCAATATCGAAATCCAAGGACATACGGATAATATTGGACAGCCAGAAGAACTTCAGTTTTTGTCTGAAGATCGCGCCGAAACGGTCCGTATCTATTTACTCGATCATGGAATTGCTGCGGATCGCATTAGCAGTCAAGGCTTTGGCGCGACGCGTCCGGTCGCAAGCAACGAAAATCCCGCCACACGCCACCTCAACCGCAGAGTAGAGTTTGAAATAATCTCTCGCTAATAAGCAGCCTTTTTCCATCAATATGCGTCTATGGTACATGGACTTTGCTGCTACTATGTCCATACTGCTATACTACTCGCACGAGCCCTCGGTCTGACCGATTAGCGAGTGTATATGTATCAAAGACTCATTCAATCTTATCCATATCCATTTTACCTCTTGAGCCTCAGTATGTTGCTCGTGGGTATGCCACTGAGCCGTGCTTTGATGAGTATCGGCATGGGGGTGATGGTGTTTAGCGCTTTGACAGAGGGGCGGCGAGAAGATAAGATTCGTCGCCTAAAAAGGCGTCCTTATGCCGTTTGGTTTGCCGGTTTTGCACTGGTTTTTGTGCTCAGTTTGGCCTATTCCGAAAATGCGCAGGGGGCCTATTCGCTCTTACTGATGTATGCTCCTGTATTAATCATTCCGATTGGGGTGGCAGTCTTTCCGCCTTTGCCAGTGATATGGCGCAAACGCTTGGTGCAACTCTTTATCATTGCCTGTTTGACAGCTACGGTCCTCAGTATGGGGATGGGGCTGATAGAGAGTATCAACGCAGGTCAAGCCTTTGCTTTCAAATATTTTTATTACACTCAATTGACAAGCTATCTCCAACTGCATCCCGCTTATTTTACGCTCTTTTTGGGGCTTGCCATTTGGGGGCAGTTTTGGTGGGTCGGGGAGCAGATCCGTGCCACTCAAAAAGTCAATTGGTATCTCACTGCTATCCTTAGCCTCTGGCTACTCACATTTATGGTTTTATTGGCTTCGCGCATGCAGCTCCTTGCGTTTTTATTGGTCAGTGGTGTCGCGGGATTTTTCTATTTGTACCGGCTAAAGCTACTGCTCCAAGGGGGCATCGTTGCTTCAGTATTGCTACTGATGGGAGTGGCTTTGATCATGGCTTCGCCGAACGCCAGCAAGCGTATGCAGGGGATGTTTGATAAGCAGGCCTTTACCCAAGATACACACATTTCCAATAGTTCTATTACCATTCGCAGAGCAATTTGGGGGGCTTCTTGGGAAGTCTTTTTGCAAAACCCGGTCCTAGGTACTGGCATCGCAGATGTACAAAGCGATCTTCAAGCCCAATATCATGTAGACGAATATGAGTATGGCGCTAGTCGGCGTTTGGGGCCGCATAGTGCCTATTGGGCTACTGTATTGGCGACGGGTATCCTCGGTCTGATCTATCTTTTCCTCCTTTTTGGTTTTGGGGCTTGGCTTTCTTGGCAAAAGCAAAATCCGCTCTACCTAGCAGTTTTGATCTTTTTTGGTCTTAGTAGTCTTACCGAATCCATGTTGAGTCGGCAGTGGGGGATTGTGTTTTTTGCCCTTACGACGGCCCTGATGCTGTTTGGGGGTATAGGTCAGCTTGCACAAAAGGGATCAAAGCCAGTATCACTGCCGGGGCATAAAGTGTCTCCCGCACGATAAGGTCATGCGTCAGTAAGCCTACGGCCCCATTCTTTTGTTTGCTATTGGCTTTGCCGAACACCTTGTCATCTGCTATGCCTAGCTCAATGCCTTCTCTCACCATTGCAGCAATCTGCGGCGGTAAATAAAATCCTGCGGTGCGTCCAAGACCTAAGCGTTCTCCGTCGGAGACACACATCCACGCAAAGGCCAACATCCCATGTTCATCATCGGCAATACCACCTTCAAGGCCCACCCAATAGTCTGCTTCTGGATACTCGCTTATGGCATTGTTTACTCTATTGATCGCGCCTAGCTTTGTTT
>JBCAWW010000397.1:0-5739 GCA_038534415.1 Bacteroidota bacterium
TATGACCCTAAAAGTAAGGGTCATAAATCCAGTTTGTATCAAATTTTTCGATCACCTCTGCATTAGGATCATCGGCCAAAGTAAGGCAGTGAAAGCGAGTATCATTGCGTTGTTGGTGATGTCCAATTTGCTCCAAGACCTCATCTTCTACCTTATACATGATAAAATCGGAGATCATCAATACGTCCGCATCCTTATAAGACTCCGTCCGCAATTGCCTCAACACTTCATGCAGCGCCAAGGTGATATCGGTCCCTCCATAAAAGGACATCTGCAAAAAAGCCACGATCTGATCAAGCGATCTGCCAATGTCATATAGGTCAATCACCTTGATGCCTACGGAGAAATTGATCAGATAAGCTTTACGATTATCACGCGCGGCTAACTTCAAGATGGCAAAGCAGAGCACCTTGGCAATCTGTTCGGCATGGCCTGCCATCGAATCACTGGTATCGACACAGACGATAAAGGGCCCTCGCTCCTTGCGTTTGACTAGCTGACGGCTATTGGTAAAATGCTTAGGACTTGGCACCGAGCGTTCGTGCTCGTAGCGAAAAGTTTGCAATTGTTTGTCTGCAAATCGCTTGAGAAAGATCGTTTCCGTATCAGGATCCCCCAACAGACTGGTTTCTGTGCTCAACAGATTGTTGAGGTCATCGCTGGCATGTACGCCCACGATTTCAGCCCTTTCATCGGTTTTTACCGTAAAACGCTGCTGCACGACGACATCTTCATAGATTTCTTCTTCGGTTTCGAGCTCCGCTTCTTTGAGGCGGCCAAGCAAATCTGCCAACTCTTGCACGGATTTCTCATTTGCCAAAAGCGCATCATAGCGCTCGAGCAAGTCAAAACTACTCTCCTCCCAAAGCTCCTGCGACATATTCCAATATTTGCCAACATACTCCCCAAAAGGTGAAAGTAGTTTATAGAGGCGTGAGAAGTTCGTAGACTTATTGCTCAGTTCTTCGCTAAAGTCGTCGGCTTCTTCGGCCAATCGCTTGAGCTGAAATGCAAGGATTTTACCGCTGAGACGCGCATCCCATTGAGCGAGTAGATCATGTAAGATGCGTTCTAGTTCGGTTTTCTCCGCTTCGCGGAACGCTTCTATCGCTCGATCGGCAATGAGCGTTTCGAATTTATCGATATAAAAACCCGTGGGAAATGCTTGTTCATCATAAGTCTCCTGCAAAAAGCGGGTCGTCAAACGCCACTTCTCGACAAACTGCTTTAATGGTACTACCGTAGCTGCTTCGAGCCGTTGGCTTTCGTGCGCATAGGGATTTTTTTCCCTCATACGACGATACGTTCGGCGCAGCCATTGCAAACTCTGACGTGTTACCTCCTCCGAAAGAGCAGGATGCTGCAAACACATTTCTACCAACTGATTGCCCTCAAACAACTGGTCTAAGGTCTCACAAAAATAGCGGTAATAGGTATCCTTGATTTGTTCTAGTGCTGGCAAATCCAATTGATCCCTGAGGCTAGGGTTGAGTTTGCTTTGCAGATAACGCACGAGATATTTGCGCGTTTGCCGGTCTAGCAAGCTGCCAAACTCGATAAAGCGCTCAAAGTCTTCTTGTAGGCTATCTGATGAAGTATACAATCCCTTATTTTTATTTTTTGTTGAACTCTCTCATTTCCCTTCCCTCCCAAGGGGAGCTAGGGGTGTTTGAACGTACTTATCCATTTATCAAGCGTCCTTCTGCTTTTAAAGCATCAAAGATCAATTGGTCTACGGGGGAAATCCGCTCATAGTCCTTATAGCTAAGCCAAGCAAAGTGGTCAATTTCCGCTGCTGCTTTCAAATCTCCTTGATAATCCGCAAAATAACACTGCATCGCCACCTCTATCCCCTGGGGATGAGAGTCGGCCTGCGCCATATACTCGCCCCAAAAAACCACAGTTGAGGCCACAATCTCGACTGAAAGCTCCTCCGCAATCTCTCGACTGAGCGTTTGGATATCAGACTCTCCGACTTCGCGTTTCCCGCCAGGGATATAATACTTAGACTTGCCCTTGCTCAGGGTGCTTAGGATTTGTCCATCCTTTAGATAAATCCAAGCGACTTTGTCGATTCTTTTGCTCATGCTCAAAGTGAAGTATATGCGTATTGGAGTTTTTCGACTCTAAGTCGCATTGTATTTAGTGCTTCTCGCACCTCTTCTAGATTGGCCATGACCAGCTGCGAGAGATGCTCCGGCACGAACATATTGCTCCCCAAACCGGCAAATTCATCCGGCATTTCTGTACTGAGGCGTTCTTGTTGCTCTCTGATATAGCTTTGCAATTTGCTCATCCTTTCGTCCCAATGCGCCGCTACAAGTTCATGCGGTTTCTTAGGAATAATCTCGGTACGCTCCACCTGAGTAGTTTCGAGCTCGAGCGGGATTTCCTGTGAATTATAAGAAATGATCAAGGTGTGAGGCTTGATACTTTTGCGAGCTTTGAGGCGATGTCGCAGATTTTGTTCCTTATCGTAGATATTGATCACCTCAAAGTCCTCCGTCCCCAAGCGATTGAAATCTTCAATCTTCACGATATCACCATGAATCTGCTTTTCTTGTTGGGTAAAGGCATAGTATTCCTCTTGTACCGCTAACAAACGATCTTCGGTCAGGACCCTTTTGATACGTGTCTCGGTATCCACTTCGGCCTCAAAGGCATCGATTTCTCTCCGCAGCATTTGCAAATTGATCGCGATCGAATAGCCGTGTTTGCGGACCGTTTCTCCCACAATTTCCTGCAGTAGCTCCAACTGTTCGGGCACATTCCAAAGACAATGCACCATCAAGAAGCAGTCCATAAGGTCCGCTTTGGGGCGTCCATTCAGAAAGGCTGAGGTACGGATGAGGCGGATGATTTTTTTCCAGCGGCGGTCATAGATCCGAAAAGCGGCGATTTCTCGCGCTGGTTTTTCGTTATGGGCTTCCAATTTGGCCCTTACTAGCTGTACGGTATTGAGCACTTCTGCTGGCACCTCGATCCCATCGATCTCCTTGTCCCAGCTAGCGAGCTGATCAGTACTTAGTTTTGAGCTTTGCTGAACGCTGTCCTCGTAGACATCCTGGGTATCGGTGATCATCCGCAGGAAGTTTTGCTGGTTTTTGATGCCGCCCATCGGATAGCGCAGGAGGAATCGGTCCCAAAGGGGCTGGAAGCTCTCTTTATCAGGCGGTAGCTCATTGGATGCCGTGATGATCCCTTTGATGGCTACGGTAACTTCTTGCTCGCCATTGCGATAAATCTTCTCATTGAGGATAGTCAATAAAGCATTTTGGATCGCGGGCCCTGATTTCCAAATTTCGTCGAGAAAGACAATGTTGGCACCCGGTAGGTATTTATCGGTTAGGCGCTCGTATTTATCTTCTTCCTTGAGCTTTTTGATAGAGACTGGCCCAAAGATTTCATCAGGAGTGCTAAAGCGACTCATGAGGTATTCAAAGGAGTTTCCGTCCCGGAACGCGTATTTGAGTCTACGTGCGATCAAACTTTTTCCCACCCCGGGAGGACCAAGCAAGAAGATACTTTCACCTGCGATGGCGCTCAAGAGGGCCAACTTCATGGGCTCTTCTCGCTCATAAAGACCTTGACAAAGTTCGGTGATGAGCGTTTGAGTTTGCTGCCTGACAGCAGTGCTTATTAATTCCATTATACAGCTAACCGAGAGTGGTAGGCATTGTTATGACAAAAAACGCCCCACAGTAAGACTGCGGGGCACCTGCTTTCATCATGAAATATCAGCAATTAAACTGATGTTTCTAACTATTTAGGTCTTCCGGAGAAGTGCTAAATAGCTAAACGAATATACGTATTTTTTTAATTTTACGGTCTTTTTTGTACTAAATCCTTTACACTTAGGGCTTTTTGTTGAATCCCTTTTTCTCTCCCCTCGCATAAAAAAAGCAGTGAATTATCTTCACTGCTTTACTCTATTTCGTTCGCAAATTGCGAGATTAATTGCCTAAGGTCTTGCGATAAAGGCGCTCATTAACAAGCACTTCTACTGCTTTGAGGATATTGGCATCATCTTTAAAGCTCGTCTCAATCGCGCCACTCTGATAATAATAGCGTTGTACGATTTCTTGTTTTAGCAACATGCTGATTTCAGCACGATGCTTATCCAAATCACGGTCTTTCATGCCATCCAACTTCTGATCAAAAGCCATCAAATCTTGATTGAGTAAAGTGCCATAGGACTCTTCGCTAACCGTAGAAATCAACCTTTCTAGTTGACGATCCGCTTCTGTATCGTAGTCAAAGTTTTGCTCGCGTACATATGCTTTAAAAGCATCGTAGATTTTATCATCTACCAAAAAGTCTCTCGCACTGGCAATGTTTGGGTTTTGAGCCACAAAAGCCGTAGTAAAGTCAAAGATCAAACCTTGACGGCTCAGTTCCTTAGTGATGGTAGCCACTTCAATGCCGGCGATAGCGAAATCGGGCTCGATTCCTCCTCCATCATAAACCGTACGACCGTTGCGGGTCTTAAAAGCGGTTTGCAAGCTATCGGGAATCTTTGCCACGCTGCCATCAGGATGTTTATCAGCATAGTTGATCGCCTGAATACAGCGGCCACTAGGCGTATAATATTTGGCAGTGGTTACTTTTAGCTGAGTATTGTAGCTCAATGGACGGATTTTTTGCACCAAGCCTTTGCCAAAGCTACGCTGCCCAATGATGATCCCACGATCAAGGTCTTGAATCGAACCTGCGACAATCTCTGAAGCACTCGCACTCCCTCTATCCACTAGCACTGCCAATGAGATCTCGGTATCTACTGGCAAGCGCTGAGCACTGTAAACCTGATAAGCATCTTCCAAACGACCTCTTGTCTCCACAATGGTTTCTTTTTGTGGGACAAATACATTGGCCACATTGACGGCTTCGTCAAGTCGGCCACCGGGATTGCCTCTCAAATCAAGGATAATCCCCTTTAACTTTGGATGATCACTTTTGAGGCTTTGGGTAGCGTTAGCTACTTCTTTTCCGGCGTCTTGTGTAAAACCCGTCAGAGAGATATACCCTACTTCTTCGTTGACCATCCCAAAATAAGGCACATTGTCTATCCTAATACGATCTCTGGTGAGATTGAAATCAATGACGGCTTCTTGGCCGGCTCTTTTTACCTTCAATTGTACTCCTTCGCCTTTGGGGCCTCTAAGCAAACTACGAACATCAGATACTCGCATCTTGCCGCCATCGATCGTTTTGCCATCGATAGCAATGATTTGATCACCCGTACGCAAGCCTGCTGCCTGAGCCGGATAATCTTCATAAGGTTCCAGTATGATAAACTTATTCTTGCGCTTTCCCACTAAAGCGCCAATACCGCCATACTGGCCGGTACTCATAAAGCGATAGTCCTCAATCTCGCGCTCACTTATATAGTTAGTATAAGGATCTAGAGAGTTGAGCATGGCGTCAATACCTGTCCGCATCAATTCAGAAGGATCGGTATCGTCAACGTAAAGAGAGTTTATTTCACGGTAGAGTTTGCCAAAAATGTCTAGATTCTTGGAAATCTCGAAGTAATTATCGGACACGTCAGTCACAAAACCGACGCTGAATGAGAGGGAAATGATGAGCGCCCAGGTGAGCAGTCGTTTAGTTGATCGCATATAAATGTTGCTCCTATGAGTGTTTGGGAGTTTATTCAAGATAATAAAGCCCCTTACTCATTCAAGACTTAAGACCTACGCTTGTTGAGCGATGAAAAAGAGACACACATTACATCGCTCA
>JBCAWW010000398.1:0-5736 GCA_038534415.1 Bacteroidota bacterium
ACCCCGTATCATCTAGACGAAAAGAACCCGCCAACCAGTAATACTTACGGCCATAGGGATCGCGGCGTTCGTCAAATTCTTCTACCCAGCGTCCCTTCGCTTGGCGAGTGATTTTGATGCCCTTGATCTCCGCCAAAGGGAGGTCCGGAATATTGACATTGAGCAGTTGGCCGGGCTGCAGTCGCTGATCTAGCGCCTGAGCTATAATGGCTTGAGCGATGATACGGGCCGTGCTCATATCTGCCTCGTGCTGATAATTGCAAAGCGAAAAACCGATGGCCGGAATATTTTGCATGGCGCCTTCACGAGCTGCTGATAGCGTACCCGAATAAATGCTACTCACTGAGCTATTTGCGCCGTGATTGATACCCGAAACGATCAAATCAGGACTTTGGTCTAGTAGCACTCCGGTAGCGATTTTGACGCAATCCGCTGGCGTGCCGGTGCAAGCGTAGCCAATTTGTCCATCGCCTAGATCTTCTTGCATCAAGCGCAGGGGTTTACCGATACTGATGGCGTGGCCCATGCCACTTTGAGGCCCCGAAGGCGCCACGACGGTTACCTCTGCGAAGGCTTTTGCCGCTTCGATCAAGTTGTGGATACCAGGTGCGTGGATTCCATCGTCATTAGAAATCAGGATGTGCTTTTTTGCAGCCATAGAAAGTAGATGATTAGGCGTTGGTTAGGGCGGCAAATTACACAAAAAACCGATCCACCTGAGGGCAGACCGGTTATTGACACACTACTACTGAAAACGTACTACTATTACTTATTTCTTTGTTGTAGAAGGGCTAGAGACTTGATCAAAAATGGGGGAAATCAAGCCTGCAAGCGATCTCACTACTTGCTAGGGGTTGTTTTTTTAGCTCTAGTGGTAGTCTTTTTTACTACCGCTTTCACGTCAGCTTCTGTACCAGCGTCGATTTTCTTTTCGATAGCTTCGATACGGCTTACGATAGTTTCGAAGTCTTCTTTGGTCATGAGTTGAGGAAAGATGGTGCCTTTCTTCACGTTTTCAACCATTTCTTTGAGCTCACGCTCGAACTTTTCGCGACGAGTTTCTGCTTTGTCAGTAAAGTCGTCAACGATTTTTTTGCCTTCTTCTTCGCTTACTTTGCCTTTGCCAACGAGTTCGTCAACAGCTTCTTGCATTTTTTCAGCAGTAAGAGCCGCGATACCTACACCTGTGTAAAGAAACTTTTTGATTAAATCTTCCATGATATTTTTTTCTTAGTATTTGAATTTTCGATTTGTGGGTCGGACAAATGTTTTGCGATCTTTCATCCAAACTTACACTGTCTATCATGCACAGCTTGTGCCAATAGGCCAAAACGGGCCAAAAACGCCTATTTGCTGCTAAAATTTCTGAAAATAATACCTTGGAACAATCCTTTTTTGCTGACTTGCTGTAAAAATTTCCGTTAGCCTAATTGGGGCAAGCCACTTGTCATGATTTTATTGGTTCGGACTGTCATATGACCTGACAAATTGTGCCTAAGTAGGCCGCTTGCTGCTAAAACTTCCAGTCTCGGGTGATTTGTGAAATTTTGTCAGGCTTACTTGCTGTTGAAATTTCTGGGATGTGTTTGCTCTTGATTGGGTTTTGGCTTTTTTCGCTTCGCGGAACGCTCATCTGTAACATCTCCCCTGTCCCGACTTAGGGACTGTCCCCTCTTGAAAGCGGGGACCTGTAAATTTCTCCGTCAGCCCACTCTGAAGGGGGCGTTTGACGGAAGGGGGATGTTGGCGTTTTTTTTCGCTGCGCGGAACGCTCATTTTTCTCTGCGCTACTCCACTTTCTCTGCTTGCATCCGCTGCTCTAATAGTGCATAATAATCTGTCTGCATGCGTACAATAGCATCCCCTTCTTGATGAGGAACGCGGACATTTTGGTTTTCGCTTGAGATGTGCACTGCCTTGGTGTTGTCTGCGAGCTGCATTTCTAAGATTTCTACTATCTCGTCTTGCAATGCTGCGTCCTCTAAAGGGAAGATCACCTCAACCCTGCGGCTCAAATTGCGGGTCATCCAGTCTGCCGAGCCGAGATACATTTCCCTTTGACCATCATTGAAAAAGGTATACACTCGTGCGTGCTCCAAAAATTGATCTACCAAGCGGGTGATTGTGATATTATCACTCAAGCCAGGGACAGCGGGTCTGAGTCGGCAAATGCCTCTGATGATCAAGTCAATTTTGACGCCGGCTTGACTCGCTTCATAGAGCAGCTCCATCATAGCCTCATCTTCAAGATTATTCATCTTGAGTAGCATATAGCCTTTACGGCCGGCTTTGGCGTGCGTGATTTCACGACGAATCAAACTTTCAAAGCGATCTCGCATATTGAATTGCGCGACCAATAACTTTTTGAAAGTTGGGGGTTGGTAGGCTTGGTCTTTGAGATAGTGAAAAAGCTCGATGAGTTCGGCCGTGATGGTCGGGTCGGCGCTGAAGTACCCATGATCGGCATAGATACGCGCGGTCTTTTCGTTGAAGTTGCCAGTACTCAAGAAGGCGTAGCGTCTTTCGCCTTCCTCTTCGGCTCGAGTGACCAAGGCCACTTTGGCGTGTACTTTGAGACCGGGGATGCTGTAGGTGATTTTGATACCTGCTTTTTCCATCTCCTTCGCAGAACGCAGATTCGAGGCTTCATCGAAGCGAGCTTTGAGTTCGACAAATACCGAAACGTCCTTACCGTTCTGCGCAGCACGAATCAAAGCATTGACAATCGCGCTATTAGAAGCGATACGGTATTGAGTGGTTTGGATACGGGTGACTTTAGGATCCACCGCCGCTTGGTTGAGAAAGCGGATGACATAATCATAGCTCTGATAAGGAAAATGTAACATCCAGTTTTGCTTGCGCATAGCCGAAAAGAGTGAGGAGCGTGCCTCCAATCCCAAGTGCGGCAGCGGTGGATAATCCGCTCTGGCTAAGCGTTCCCCGAAGGGGTTGGGAAAACCAAAAAAGTCCTTGAAACTATGGTAGCGGCCTCCTGCCAGCAGCTCCCGCTTACGCAATTCAAAAGTCTCTTTGAGATATTGCAGCAGCTTTGCTGGCATGCTGCTGTCATAGAGAAAGCGGGACGGAAAGCCCGTATGCCTTCTGACCAAACTTTTACGAATCTTATCTACTAGATCCCCTTTAAACTCGTCCTCGATGAGGAGGTCTGCATTGCGATTGAGTTTGATACTATAGCTGTTGACGACCATGTAGCCGGGAAAGAGATGGGGTAGGTTGTAGCGCACAACATCGTCCAAAAACATAAAGTAATGCTTGTCTTCATGCATCGGAAGCTCCACAAAGCGAGGGAAATAGTGAGAGGGAATCTGCACCAAAGCATAGCGAGTCTTGCCCATGATAGTGGCTTCTCCAGCCAAACTTTGAGATTCGTCTGGAACCCTTCGTTTGCGTTTGAGCTGAACCGCTAAATAGATCGCACCGTCGCGTAAAAAATGCCGCACCTTGCCTTTAGCCAAGAGTTCTGGATGCAGCATTGGCATGACCTCCTGCTCAAAATAACTGCGCACGAATTCCTGCTGCTCGGGTACCTTCGGCATCTCTTGTAGCAGTTGGATCCCTTCCTGAGCAAGCTCCGGTAAAATATGCTGGGTAAAAATTTCCCCAAACTCTTCTAGCTGGCGATTGACCTCAGTATTGATTTCTTCAAGCAAAACGCTGGGGAGAGTGCCTAGCTTTTTTTGCTTCTTTTTTTTCATGAGCCGGAGACTCTGGATAGAAGCCACCCTGACTTTGAAAAACTCATCTAGATTAGAGGCGTAGATCGCCAAAAACTTGATGCGCTCATATAGCGGCAAGGAAGGATCGCGGGCTTCCCAGAGCACACGATAGTTGAACGAGAGCCAACTGAGATCTCGATTGAAGTAGCGGGACATAGGCGGAGCTTATTGCTCCGCAATGATACGAATCTCTCGGGCGAATTCCTGCGCGATTGCTGCTTTTCGTACTGAATTTTGGCTCAGCTCTATCGCCTTGACCGCACCAAAGCCTGCATCTTCCCAAAGGCTGAAATTGCGAGAGACGAGGGCATAGTAATACCACATCTCTGCATTTTGGGTATTTAGCTCTAAGGCACGAGTAATGACAGGATTGGCAGCCTCATAAGCGTTTTGCGAAGCAAAAACCTCGCAAAGTTTCAATACAGCAAATTGATTGAGGGGATTGGCTTCATTGAGTTGGCTGAGTAGCTGCACCGCATTGGCCGTGTCTTGCTTGGCGAGGGAAATCAAAATTTGCACTTCTTGGGCTTGATCGCTGCTGTCGCTAATGCTAGAGAAGATTTTTTCTGCCTCCCCTACTCGCTCGTGTAGAGCGTAAGCTTTGGCGAGTTGTAACTTCAAGTCTCGGTTTTCGCTATCTGCTAGTGCTAAGCCATATTCTAGATTTTCGATGGCAAAAGGATCTTGGTGCCGGTTGGCGATCCTGCCTAGCTCGAGATAAGGCGCGACGGAGTTGGAGTCCATATTTTGGACCATTCTAAAGGCTTCTAATGCTTGCAAATAGCTATCGGAGCTATCCGCATAAATTCCTATGCGGGTCCATTCGGCTTGCTTGAGCTCAGCACTCGGCCATTCGGTTTCTGCTAAAAGAGGCTGTCCGATAGCGTGGTAGAGCATGGACAATTCTCTAGAGCTTGCTTCCCACAGCCCTAAGTCCTCAACTCGTACACTACTCAAGTGCGCGAAAGCAGAATCTCTCATACCGAGATCGAGTTCCATCTTCGCGGCAAAAAGTTTGCCTTTGGGGATCCCGAGATTGCCAGCTCGTTGGAAATATTCTTGCGCCATTTCAGGCACGTCTTGTTGGAAAAATCCACTTCCCAGGAGCATATAACCTCTGGCAGCATAGGCCGGATATACATGGGCGAGGCCTTCCATACGACTGACAGCATACTCGACCGAATCATCTTGGAACATGCGCCAAGCATCCAATACGGCAGCGTCAGGGGAACCATTTTTGCGGCTCATGTCTTTGATGAGCATGGGATCGATAAGTTCCCCAGTATCAAAGTGATTGAGGGCCCAATTGTAATGTAAAAAGAAGTCATTTGTCGATGCTACCTTGCTGCGATCAATGGCGATTTGTTCCCCGCTCACCAAAGCGTATTGCAAGGCATTGGTCATCGCGATATTGGAGGGATTGGCTAGATCGAGAGAGGCGCGATAAAAGGCGTCTGCATCTTCTGGACGATCAAATCGCTGATACAGCTGAGCGAGATTGCTATAGGTAGAGGAGGCATTGGGATCCGCTTTTAGCGAACGCTGAAATGCTCGGATGGCAGAGTCGGCTAGCCCTAGTTTAAGATAGAGCGTACCGAGATTATTGTTGAGATAGGGGTCTTCGGCTTCGGCCGAACGCGCCTTCTTGAGTTCGTTGACGGCAGCCTCTAATTTACCTTTGACGATAAAGAGATTGGCCGCATTGATGCGGGCAAAGGGAAAGTCATAGCTTTCGGTCGATTGGCGGTAATGATAGCGAGAAGTTTGCGCCATCTTGGGATTGGCCAAAAGGAGACTGGCAATATTGTAATGGGACTTGAGGCTGCGACTTGCGCTAGGCAAAGCTCTTTTGTAGGCCTCAATTGCTCCGTTTCTTTGATCTGATAGGAGGAGGTTGTCAGCGTTTTGGTTGAGGGTATTGTGAATCAACATACGTTGAAACTGAAATCCTTCGGTTGGGCCTTCGGCGATGAGAAAGCCGGCTATGCCAAACATAAAG
>JBCAWW010000399.1:0-5735 GCA_038534415.1 Bacteroidota bacterium
AGTTTCACCGCAGAGCGGAAGGGTACCACATAGTCAGAGGTCCCTTGAAATACAAAAACTTCGTTTTTACTATCGGCTACATATAAGTTGTTAGGAAACTGAAACTCATCATTCCACCAAATACCAATCGGAAAACGCGCCCGTAATACATCCGGCACAGAGTAAAAAGGCGTCTCTAAAATCAGCAGCTCTCCTTGATGTTGAGCGCTGAGATAGCTCGCAGGCCCACTGCCCAATGAACGGCCATAGATCACAATCGAATCGGAGGCAAAACGCTCTCTCCCCCACTCCCAAGCCAATTCAGCACTGGCAAAAATCACTTCTTCATTAGGACTGCCCGGACTCTTGCCATAGCCAGGATAGTCAATCGCCAAAACTTCATAGCCTAAGCGTGTGATATCCACCACATATTCCCCCCAGCGCTGCAAATTGTCAGCATTGCCGTGAAAATAAAGGACTAATCCTTTGGCAACGCCCTCTGTCTTAAACCGTAATGCATTGATCTTTAAGTTTCCTTCCCCCAGCCAAAGCTCCTCAAAAGGGCGCTCAAAGCTAAACGAGTAATCTGAGGCTAGCTTTTCGGGGAGGAAGAGTACCTTCTCCAAAAATACATTGAGGAAGAGCACGACTAAAGCATAAAAGCCGAGTATTCCTCCCAATATGTAAAGCCACTTCATCATTCTTACTGTCTGAGGTTAAACGCAAAATGGAGAATCTAAAGCGAGAGCCCCAATCTTAAAAAATGCCTGCTTAAGCCCCAACCAAGGACCTATACCGGAGCAGCGTTCCGCGAAGCGGGGAAAAGACTCAAAATCCGCTTATCTCACGATCACCGTCTCTTCTTCTATATTTGCCGCTGCGCGGAACGCTTCTTTGGCTTGTCCGCTAGGATCAAGTTCTCTGAGGATTATCTCCTTGGTTTTATCACCTTCGATAGAAACCAATACTCCACTTCCTGGCAAAGCTTCAATCTCTTTGAGCATGGCATTTTCAACATCTCTGAGGCCAATCACGGGAGCAGTTCCGTTCAATAACCCTTGACGACCCCTAAAACCATCTACTCTCAGATTGTTGACATCGTAAAAATAGGCAGCGCTAGCCCATTTTGGTTCGGTACGCTCTTCATTCCAACTTACTTCTAAGTTTTCAACCGTCAGGCCATCGACATGATGGGCCTCAAAGCCATGGGTCGCACGCTTGTCTCGGTAATCCTCTGCATACATGAAGAGTTGGACATTGCGAAGCTGGATATTTTCGAGGCGGCGGCCTTCAGCATGCAAAGAGTCTGGGGCATATCCTTCTATCTTGGAGGTACCTTGCCCGTGAGCGATGATATTTTCAAAAAGCACGTTGCGGATCACCCCTAGGCGCGCCTTCGGCGAACGCTTCTTCAACACCAACCAGATGGGATCGCCATTGCCCCACCAATTGAAGTGCTTACGATTGGTTTCGATGGTGATATTGGAAAAAATCACGTTTTCTACGGTCGCTCCATCGCGAACGACTATACTCAAACCGCGGTTACTATTGCGGACCACACAGTTGTTGAAAACGATATGGCGGAAGTCTCCATTGGACTCAGTCCCGATCTTCAAGCCGGTAGAAGTCGAAGTCAAGACGCAATTGGTCACGGTTACATTGACGCAATCTTGGTACTTTTTATTGTTGGCGAGAGTTGATTTCAGTACGATGGCATCGTCTCCACAGGTGATGATACAATCCGAAACAGTAACGTCCTTGCAGCCATCAATATCGAGACCGTCGGCATTGACGCCCGCGTCCAGACTAGCATACAGGTAAATCCCGCGCACATAAACCCGCTCACACCACTTAAAGGAAACAGTCCAAGAGCAGCTTTCGATCAGGTCGATATCCTCTAAGGTTACATCTACACAGTTTTCGAGCGTAATCATCCTCACCAGTGGCTCAACTTTGTAGTACATTTTCATTTCTACGCCTGCAGCCTCAGCATTTTCAGTGATCTCTCTGATAAATCGATCTACCTTTTTGAGGTCTTCATAAGTACGACGGGCTTGGCCATGAATCCGGCCTTTGCCCCTGATACCAATATTGTAGGCGCTGTCGGCATAGACCAAACAGGGTCGGTTGGCAGTAGTCAAAAAGGGATAATCCTTGGGGTCCTGACTCGCCCAAAGCGTAGCGCCACCTTCTAGTTCGAGGGTAACATTGCTCTTAAGGATCAAAGATCCCGACAAATAATCACCGGGAGGAAAATAGACGGTTCCGCCCCCAGCTTCAAATGCAGCATCGATTGCAGCCTGCAAATGAGTGGTTACTTTATCGGCTTTGCTACCACTGGCACCGTATTCTTTGACATTGTAATAAGGCTTTTGGGCCCACAACAGCCCGTAGGCTAGAAAAGTCACGAGAAATAGAATCTTCTTCATAAGGGAAATTTAGCATTTTTCATTCTGCAACCAACCATTTGTTTAATCACGGGTACTTTAGAGCGATTAGATTAAGATTTGGTACATCGGTTTTTGTGAGGAGCGCTGACAGAGTCAAGGACCCTGTCAGCGTTCCCTTTAAATTGCTTAATTTTGCGCTCGATGAAAAGAATTGCTTTACTGTTTGGCTTGATCTTTTGTAGTAGCTGGGTCCTATTGGCCCAACAGCCTGTGCCAGCCTTGGCCAGTCCACAAGACAGCCTCGTCCAAGATAGCATCACTGAGAGCCGACGCGTAAAGATCCTACATGCTGATTATCTGACCTTTACCAAACAAGAAGATGAAGCCATCCAAAAACTGATCGGCAAGGTCCGTATGCAGCAAGACTCCACCCTGTTTTTTTGCGACAGCGCTTATTTCTACGAGGACAAAAACTTAGTAGAGGCCTTTAGGCACGTCAGAGTGGTAATGAAGGATGGCGTTATTCTCAGTGGGGACAAACTCACCTATGAGGGAGACGAAAAAATCGCCAAAGTGCGGGAAAAAGTGAAGCTCGAAGACGGAGACATGACGCTCACCACAGATCGCATCACTTATTACCGCAACGAAAAATATGGTTACTATGATGGGGGCGGCACCCTAAATGATCAGGAAAACACCCTCACCTCGCAGTATGGTTATTATTATTCGGAGGAGGACATGGCTTACTTCAAAAATGCCGTCCGTCTCGAAAACCCGGATTATATTCTGGAGACTGACACCCTAGGCTATAATACTGACACCGAGGAAGCCTTCTTTTTGACCTTTACTACCATCGTCAGTGATGATGGGGATATAGAAACCACCCGAGGACGATACGATACCAAAAATGAGTATATCTACCTCGTAGAACGCTCAACCGTACGAGATTCAACTTATACCTTGATTTCTGATACGCTAATCTATGCTGACAGCATTGACCTGGGCCGCGCTTGGGGCAATGTAGTAATCGAACAGGATAGCAGTTTGACCATTTTGGGGGAGTATGGCGAATTTAAACGTAGGACGGAGGAAAGCTTTATTACCGATGATGCGATTGCCATTCAAACCATGGAGGAAGACACCCTCTATATGTTGGCAGATACGCTATTTTACTACAAAGAAAAGCGTCTCATCCCTCCTGTTGGTTTTGCAATAGCTGATAGTGTAGTCCAAGATTCTTTGGTATCAGACTCAATGCTAGTGGACAGCGCGCTAGTGATGGCGCCCGACAGTATACCGCCCGGACTCGCACTGCCTGACTCCATGGCCTTAGTGGACCAAATGCAAGATAGCATAGGCCTAATTGGCCCGCCACCACTAGACACCTTAGAAGTAACGATATTCAGGGCACATTATAATGTCACCTTTTTCATGAACGATATGCAGGGCAAGGCAGATTCCCTGGTGTATTATTATGATGATTCGCTGATCAATTTGTTTGATGATCCTGTGCTCTGGTCAGACGCCAATCAACTGACAGGAGACACCATTAAGGTTTGGATGCGTGATAATCAAATAGACTCGATGTGGGTGGGTGCTGATGGCTTCCTTATCTCCGAGGAAGACACCGTAGGTTATAACCAAATCAAAGGAAAAGAGCTGCGTGTCAAGTTTAAAGACAACGAGCTCAAACGTATGCACGTCATTGGCAATTCTGAAAGCATCTATTTTGCGCGGGACGATGCCGACACCATCAATGTCAGTTATACCGGGATGAACGAAGCTAGTTCCCAGCAAATGTTGATGTACTTTGCAGACAATGAACCGGTAAAAATTGTATTCTTGAGCAAGCCCGAGGGCACCTTCCGACCGTTCTACGAAGTAGTGGGCAAACCCAACAAACTAGACGGTATGCAATGGCGCATCACTGAAAAACCTGAAGACCCCCGTATTTTTGACCCCACAGTACCTGCGCTACCAGCCGATGGGGAACTGCTTCCGATGGATGAGGCCATACCTGCGGAGATTATTCCACAATCTGATACTTTGCCCGCACAGTCTTCCGATCAAAAGCGTTGAAGTGCCACCATTCACTATTGATCATGTGAAAACCCGCCTCTCGCATCGCCTTGCGAAGGATCAGTCGATTGTCTACCTGCGATTGGCTGAGTTCGCCAGAGGCGACAAACTGGGCTTCATAGCGCGGCTGGGCCTGATTGCCAAAAAAGTCAAAGGGGGTGCCCATGTCCACCAGACCAGAGTCTAAGTGATAAAGGCCTAGGTCAACCGCAGCCCCAAAATTGTGCATAGAGCCACTTTTGGGAGAGGCTACATATTTTTGCTGATCTGTACCCTTGACGATTTCCCACATTTTGTATTGGACCGAGCGAGGGCGCACACAATCATAAAGCAACAACTTGAGGCGAGGATGAACCACATCAATCCGTGCCTGGGCATCGGCCAACATATCCACCACCTCTGCTTGCAGATAACACTCATTGAAGTCGCCATAAACGTCCTGATTGAGGAAGTTGTCAGGAGTCGAATACTTAATATCTTGGATAGCGTCCCCTATTTTTTCCCGCACTTTGATGAGTCCCTGATCAACAATTTTTTGCTCAAGCTCCGATAAGGGCATTGGCTCAGGCTCTGGCAAACGAGAAGGCGCGAGTCTACTGGTAGCAGTGTTTTCCTGCGGACCTTCATCTGCCGTTTCATCACGGATCTCTAGGCTATCGCCCTGCTCGACGACAAAGCTCTCTGCCTGCTTGGTTTGTGGGTTTCCACATCCCAGCGCCACGGCGAGTAGAAGTAAGAGTGGTAGTTGTTTCATAAATTCCTTGGCTCAAATATACCGGAAAAAGCTTTGTTGGGAAAACGAGCATTTTTCTCAGCGTAAAACGCCATGCTTACTTAAGCCGTAATATCACTATCATTGCAGCTATATTTAAAAATTGAATGATCCAAAGAGACTTTATTATGAGGATGATCCAGGAAGCAGCAGAAGCGATTGCTGCTTTGATGGGATATCGGCAGGGCGGGAAGTATGAAGCCGCATTGAAATTATTAGGTGAGACGTATGAGGCTTATTTCCCCTTCAACGGGGAACGCTTGCGCAACACTGAGGAAGCAGATTTGGTCGCCATGATTCTCGAAGAGTACAGCGTCGATGAGCAATTGCTCGGCACCTTGGCTGATTTGCTCCGCGAAGAAGGGGAATATTGGTATGAGCAAGGCCAATATGACAAAGCAAAAGCAGCTTTAAGACGTTCGATGATTTTGCTCAAATACATGAATGAGCAAGAAATCGAAATTTACTCTCTTGACCGGATGAATAAGCTGGGCTTGATCGAGCAGCGGCTAGAT
>JBCAWW010000400.1:0-5731 GCA_038534415.1 Bacteroidota bacterium
GGGAGATCCTACAACTCCAAAGAGACTTAGAAGAATTTGATTAGTGTAAATTTAGCGATGTGTATGTGGCTTGTTTGGCAAGTCACATATGCTCTTTTAGTAGAATAAGCCCAGGATTTGATACAGACCCCCCAATTTAGGCATCGACATATATCAAAAATCTCGCTTCGTAATCCACGTCTGCTTTGCTGACCATTAGCTCCCAATAATGAGGATAAATCGGATCATAATCGGTGGCTTCTACCCCCTCTGCCGGGATTTGCAAGAGGATGCCAGCGCCCGTCAATTGCTCGATATTAGTGGTTTCCAATTGTTCATATTTCACGATCCGCCCCATTCGTTGGGACTTATTAGCTTTTTTGCCTTCCGTTACCACTTTTTCACTGATATGCCTAAAAGCGATATCCACCTCCGGGCTAAAGCGATCCAGTTTTTGTTCGATGAGTTTTACGTTTATTTCTGCCCCTAGTCGGGGAACGCTTGGCCTGATCGCGAGGCTACTGTTGCCAAAATGGACGTACTGCCAGATCCGCCGGATGATATAATAGAGGTAGTACAAAGCGGCGACCGCGCCAAAAAGGCCAAAGGCTCCGCCTACGATCCGGATTCCGATATCCGCTAAACCACTGATGTAAATAGCACAGCAAATCCCCAAATAGCCGATCAAGCCCCAGACGATTAGTCCGACCAGTTGGATCGGGATATAGCGCAAAGGCTGATACAGCAGACCATTTTCAGCGTTCCACCGCAGGGGAAAAAACACCCTCGATATAATCAAAATCACCGCTACTAAAATGATCACCAAAGCGAGGGGCCACCAGTCTAGTGGATTGGCCCAGTTTACCTCTGACAAGGAGATGGGTTGCCCGATCAATACCCCAATCAGCATGATACTTAGCCCAAATATCACAAAAACCGCCATTCCTTTGGGCAAACCTCTGCTGAGGAGTTTTGAATTATCGCGATCCTTAGTGCGTTTTGCCATAGCCTATGCAGTTACAGAGATGAGAAAGCGTGCTTGGTATTCGACATCTTCTTTGGTCAGTTCTAGCTCCCAATAGCTAGGTTGGCAACGGTCATAATGGGTAGGGAGCGTATTGGCAAAAGGGATGACTAGTTCGATGCCTTCCATGGTCAGTTGGTCCGCGCTTAGCTCCTCCCTATGCTCATAAAGACGTTCGCGCACGACTCGGACAGTCTGATTTTTGCGTTTTTTCTTTTTGAAGCGTTCTTGGATGTTGGCAAAGCGAATTTTAATCTTTTCAGGGCTTTGGTTGAGCTCTTGTTCACTAAGGCGGACTTTGATGCTAGTTCCTCTTCGAGGAACGCCAGAGATGATAGCTAACTGACTATTGCCAAAGCGGCGAAATTGCTGCCAACGTTTCAAGAATTGATAGAGAAAGTAAACCCCTCCATAGCCAGAAATCAATCCGAAGCCTGCAAAGAAGAGTCGCCGTGGGAGTTCTTCGTCAACTACGGGTTCGGAGTAAAAAAAGCCGATACAACAGCCGATGCTAAACACAGACCAAAATATGCCTCCCAATAGTGCCATTACTCCTGATCGCAAGGGCTTGTAGACCAAACCATTTTTAGCGTTCCACCGCAGGGGTAATAATCCTCTGGCTATCATAACGATCAGGATCGTCAGTATCACTAATAAAAATATAGCGAACAAAGTCATCGAATCTTCCAAATCTAATTGCTGATACTCCTGATAGTATGAGTAAATCAACAGAGAGATGAATAGAGAAAGTAGGCAAAAGAAAAAGATTCCTAGTCCTAAAGGCATATGCCCTCGACCCACGAGTTTGAGGTCGTCCTTTTCTTTGGTACGTTGATTGATCATGAAGCGATTGCGTGTGCCTTAAAGAGGCTAATGCAAGGCAAAAAGTTGGAGCGTTCGGCGAAGCCTAAAACTGAAAATAGATAAACGGCTGAGCATCAGTGGACCGCATCTCTATCACCATCCAAATAATGACAGCTACCGCAGCTGATTTAGCCAATATGGGCCAACGCAAGAATCTTTTGTAGGTAAAGATATCAACATCTTCAGGTAAGAAATGTAGTAGGTAGCCTAAAAACATCAGTAGGAAGACTTCTCTATAACCTGTCAAAACGGGCCAGGCTTGAGACCAAGAAATGTCGGTAAAGATTCGTTGGATCATATCTGTAGCGGCACCAAAGCTATTGGCTCGGAAGAAGATCCAACAAAGACAGACAAAGTGAAAGGTGACAAATATGCCCACCAAATGGCTAAAGATGCTAATGGATAAAGAAAGCCAACCCTGGGTCGCCCAACTCAATCTAGCGAAGCGATCACCTGGATTTTTGCTGCGTTTGATGAGATAAGAATCTACTTTATCGAGACCTTTGGAGAGGATATTTTGGAGACTGGTTTTGGTGTCTTTGAGGAGGCGGTCGATAGTCAAAGCAATTCCGTGTAAGGCCCCCCAGACCACAAACTTCCACGCCGCTCCATGCCAGAGGCCCCCGAGCAGCATCGTGATCAATAGATTGACATAGGTTCGCCAGCGTCCTTTGCGATTCCCTCCTAGGGATATGTACAGATAATCTCTCAGCCAAGTCGAAAGGGAAATATGCCACCTGCGCCAAAAGTCTTGAATACTGGCTGATTGATAGGGAGAACGGAAGTTGATCGGCAAGCGGTAGCCCATCAAAAGGCCTATCCCAATCGCCATATCGGAATAGCCAGAGAAATCGCCGTAGATCTGCATCGCATAGCCATAGACAGCCATGAGGTTTTCGAAACCAGAATATCGTTCCGGTTCATCAAAGATGCGGTCCACAAAATTGACCGCGAGATAATCTGAGATAATCACCTTTTTGAACAAACCTCCACAAATCAACAAAAGGGCTCGAGCCAAATCTTCTTGGCTGATCCTGTGATCTTGTTTGAGTTGAGGGAGGAAGTCCGCTGCGCGAACGATCGGTCCTGCTACTAGCTGAGGGAAGAAGCTAACGTAAAAGCCAAAGTCCAATATATTATCGACTGGCTGTAGTTTGCCTCGATATAAATCAATAGAGTAACTCAGCGTTTGGAAGGTAAAAAAGGAGATTCCAACAGGTAAAGCAATATCGAATGGATCGAATTCTGAGCCTGCCAAACTGGCAAAAGAGTCAAAAAAGAAGTTGGTGTATTTAAAAATCGCTAAGATCCCCAAATTGGCGAGAATACTCATTTGGAGATAGAAGAGGCGTTTTTTTTGATCGAGGGCTTCATGAATCTTGAAACCGAGAAAATAGTCTATGGCGGTAGAAGCAAGCAATAAGACGACATGCCAACCGCTGCTTTTGTAGTAAAAGAAGAGGCTAAAGGCCAGGACGTAAACGATACGGATTTTGCGCTGATCGGCGATAAGCAGATAGATCCCGAAGAAGACCAAAAAGGTCGTCAGGAATAGCCCGCTGTTGAACATCATCGGGGCCGTAGGGTCAAAGACCAGTATGTTGCTTAGTTTATCGGCCAGCCAAGTAAGCATTATATCCTTTTTCGAAGGCTTCGTAAAATAATCGGGCCTGTAATATATAGCCCTCTTTGCTAAGGTGTAGACGATCTCTGGCTGCGAGGCCAGATTGATACCATGATTGGATAGATTCTTCTCCTCCCATTACATCATAAAAGTCCCAAACTCCATGGCCATTTTCCAAGCCATAACGTGTCAAAACCCCACGTGCTTGTTGCACTCGGGGATTGCTGCGACCTCCTTTCCAAGCATCAGCCGGAGTGGTAAATAGGATTTGCGCTAGCGGAGCTTCTTGTTCGATGCGATGCGTAAAAGCGTCTACTTGTTTAAAGAACGTTTCGGGACGGAAGGCAGGATTATGACTTTCGTTGGTCCCGAGTGATACAATGATAAGATCAGGGTTTAACTCTCTTAATTGAGGGAAGAAATAATCAGCAGCATTATAGTGTTCAAACTGCGCCCCATTGACTCCTATCATATGATATAAGATCCCTCGACGATCGTAGTTCTCCAATACCATGCCATAAAGCGTCGTTTGACTTTGGGTCGGATATCTCTGTTGCCCACGTAGCATGACGCTTTCGAGTTGTTCGTCGAGATAAACGGTACTGGTAAATGGTGTGAGGCTATGCGAAGACAGCCTCACCGAGGCGAGTTCACCTTCCATCCCCGGGACTTGCACCGAAGGCGTGCGAGGTACTGCGGCAGCAGGACGAACTAGTAAGTTTTGCCCAGCGTAAATAGTCGTCCCAGTCAGTCTATTGAGCCTCTGCAGGTCTGAAATGGGGGTACGATATTTACGAGATATCAGAGAAAGGTTTTCGCCAGCTTTTACCTTATGATATAAGGCCTGTTGAGCAGGAGCGACAACCCCTCGTATTTGAGGTTGTTGGCGATCCTTACTTAAGCTGAGATCGTAATTTCTAGGGCCTTTATCTGTAAAGAAGGTGATTTTGTTGAAAGCATAATCGATCCCAAATTCATTTTCACCTACCCCTACTTCCAGCGAAAAGTCACGATAATTGGTATGAGCAGTTATCCCACTGATACCAATTGGTAAACTGCCGCTGCGGTTGATATTGCGGCGAGAATTCCAACTAATATTGGTACTTACTTTTATATCAGGAGGACTATTGGTTTTGGCGAGTTTGTAAGGAAAAATGAGGCCTCGTCCGGCAGAGCCGAAACGCTTATGTAAAGCCATCCTAACATGACCAGAAAACCAATCAGCTTGTAAGTGAGAGTCTCCGATGTGAACAATGTTGATCGTCCGACGCTGTCCACTCTCTAGCTGCCGTAACAATTCGTAGACTTGAGAAATGCTTTGACTGTAGTTGAGAAAGGAGTTTTGATCTAGATTGAGGAAGGGATATCGATCGAGCTGAGCAGCGGCTTCCCATGGCATGCTCATAGGACCGTAATAGCTTGTTTGGCCGGACAAAGGTTCAAAGGCGGCGGGTGGCAGCGGTTTTTCTTCCCCTCCCATTACCCAAGGCAGCCACCAAGGAACAAACAGTACGCCAATTAACAATCGATTCATCAATCTCTTCAAAATTTCCAATAGCCAATATCAATACCCAATATCGAAACTATCGCTTAGTTCGACATTGGTTTTGGGCGTTAGTGATTGGGTATCGGATCAATTTCATTGCTCTGGTGCAAATTTCCTGCTAAACTAAACGGAAATCCAGAAAATATTTGTCTTTTCCTTGCGAACGTTGAATCTCAACAGCTTAGCGGTTAAATTTCCGTGTGGCAAAGATAGACGAGAAAAAAATCCCTTACCCCATTGACGCTGGATTGAGACGTTATTTACGCGAAAATGGACGAGAAATCCCTTTACCCATCCTCTACAAGGACCTCTTGAGGTATGAAGATGGGATTAGTTTGTATGATCGTGATGGCAATGACACTCTGTGGATATCGGTGATGTTTCGACAAGATGATCTAGTCGACATCAACCATAGCCTCAAAAAAATCTACGCGATCCTACGAGCCAATGGCGATCTCTCCGTGATGGAGCACTTATATATAGATCGTATTGACCTCTGTTTGTATGGCAATACGCAACCGTTCCGCGTGCGGATAGTCAATAACATTAATGACAACTTTGACTATTTCTACATTAAGAATGCCGATGCTTCTCGGATTTATGGCTTAGAGCTAGAGCATTTACTTTCGCCTAACAGAATATCCTATAAAGTTCATGAAGAGACTTTGATAGAAGAGCATATTGCGGGGATTCC
>JBCAWW010000401.1:0-5707 GCA_038534415.1 Bacteroidota bacterium
TGCATGTCAATGACATGCAGGAAGCAAACAGTCTTGGAGATGTCTGCTCCGTGAAGGCGCTGGAATGGGACAGCTTCGGCCTCAGCACGGAGGGAAGCGCAACAAGCGAGGCCGGTGGAGACGCAAGTACTTCGGCGGAGGATGAAGTTTTGACGCCCTGCAGCTTGCGTGGCCGGGTCGACATCGTCGTGGGGGCCGACCTCGTCTACTGGCAAGAGCCCGGCGGAAGTTTCGAGGTAAAGCCCAAACAAGCACTTTAGTGATAAGCACCTTTAAAAGCGCGCCAATAAAGCCTTTCCTCTGTCTTTTGTATAATCATCGTTTCGCTTGAACCGGGTAAAGTCCATTGCCAAGTGGCAAAACCATTTTCATCAAAACCAGAGGGTCCCTCAAACGAACCGAAGTATAAGGGATTCGGCATATTAGCAACTTGCAAGTCATCAGGCATTAGCGTTTTAGCATCCGTTTGTCCGGCATTGCTCAACTCCTCCATCCCTCCATAAAGCAAACCATTTTCCGGATCTAGCAACTGCATGAGTACGGATCTTCTTTCCTCTTGGCGGGCCCACGCCAAGGTAGCGACCACATCACCAGCACTCTGACAAAGTTCCGGTCTGATATAGGCGATACCTATTTCCATCGGGTCATATACCTCGATATTGTCTTCCCCTTCCCCCCATTCAAGCACAAAAGCCGCTCCCATTGCGTTGCGGCCAGGTCCAAACTCCAACCAAATCACAGGCTGTGAGCTATCATCCCCCGCCAAGACTTTCCCCTCAACAATCATCGCCTCCATTGCCTTAGCTTGTGCGATCCAATTGTCTAAGGCTTCTCTTAGATTTGGGCCGACACCTTGTAAATTGCCAAAGGTACCGATTACCTCTTCTGGAGCTTTGAAGGTACTATTGATCCAAGCATGGAAGTCAAATCGATCGATTTGAGGAAATAGATTCTGCGTTATTTCATAAAATCGCTCATTGATTTCATAACGCTCTTGATCGCGATACCAACTGACTAACTTAGCATTGTCAAAAACGTAGTGGTTGCGATGCAAAACTTCCGATTGATCTGCGCGACGCGCGAAAATCACTTCTCTTACATGAAATATTTTGCCTGCCTTGAGGCTGTATTCTCGCTGCAATTCGTAGACTTGATCCCCTTTTCCTATTTGCGGGAATGCCAAGGCCGAAAAATCGCCTCCTGTCTGAGCATAATCAAATTGCCAAACTTTGCCTTCATAGTCCCAATCCTCTACCATTTGAAATTTCACCGAATCACCTTTCACAAAGGCTTTGCGAAAAACTCGGTTAGGGCTATCCGAATAAATAGCTTGGGTGATTTCCGTAGCTGTATTGGCAGCATTTAATACCGGATCATTCTCCTTTATGCGAGGCCCATTAAATACGGGAGGATATTCTTTTTGCTCATTAGCCACTTTTTGAGCTGGAATTTGCACTGCTTCAACCTCTGCACTCGCTTCAGTTGCAGACCCTTGAGAAGGATTTGTCTCAGTGCAAGCACTCAGGTTCAAGATTACCAATACCAAAGCCAAGCAAGTCAGAATAATAAATATTTTTGATTCCAAATATTTCATACTGTAAATAAATCATCTCACCACTCCAGACAAATACATTTATAGTTTGGGTCTTACCAGATTCCGCCTTATTTATGCAGCAGCAAAAAGGATCACTATGATTGAAAAACTCAAAGCCTACGAAAGCCAGGCTCCCGAAATTGTATTTCACTGGCAAGATCGCCAGACCGAAGCCCAAGGATGGGTTGTGATAAATTCTCTCCGTAATGGTGCCGCTGGTGGCGGGACTCGTATGCGTAAAGGTTGCACCGAACGCGAAGTCGTATCCCTAGCCAAAACCATGGAGATTAAGTTCAATGTCTGCGGTCCCCCCATTGGAGGCGCCAAATCAGGCATAGACTTCGATCCTCAAGATTCAAGGAAGGAAGGCGTTCTGCGACGCTGGTATACTGCAGTAGCTCCTTTATTGAAAAGATACTATGGTACCGGAGGCGACTTAAATGTTGATGAAGGCAGAGAAGTCATCCCGATTACTTATGACCTTGGCGTTCACCACCCACAAGAAGGAATCGTCAATGGCTATTTGGCCGCCAATGCTACCCAGCGTAACCAAACCCTTCGTCAATTGCGCAATGGTGTAGGCAAAACGGTCACCCATGAAAACTATGCCCCAACTACTGGCAATCCAGTCACCATCTCAGATATGGTCACCGGCTATGGCGTCGCGATGGCAGTCAGACATTACTATAAACTCTGGGAAAAAGAGGAAAAGGATAAAAGAGTCATCATCCAAGGATTTGGCAATGTAGGAGGCTCCGCAGCCCTTACCCTTGCCCATGCTGGGTACAAAATCGTCGGCATCATCGATAGAGCCGGAGGAATATTGAGCCCAGAGGGTTTGAGTTTGGAAGAGGTAAAAGACCTTTACTTTGCCAGAGAAGGCAACCAGCTCAAGCACCCCAACATGATGTCATTTGAGGAGATCAACCAAAATATCTGGTCTTGTGGCGCAGAAGTATTTATTCCAGCAGCGGGTTCGAGACTTGTTTCCCAAGATCAAGTAGAGGCAATGATCAACAATGAGCTGGAGGTTATTTCATGCGGTGCAAACGTTCCATTTGCAGATCCAGACATATTTCTGGGGGAAACAGGCACCTTTGTAGACGAACAAGTTGCTGTCATCCCAGACTTTATTGCAAATTGCGGTATGGCTCGAACTTTTGCTTATCTCATGGCGCCAAATATTTCTATGGAAGACGAGGCGATTTTTACGGATATTTCGAACACAATTGAGCGAGCTTTACGTAAAACCCGTCAACGTACCGAAAATCCTAAAAAGCTTTGGCAGCATTCATTGGCCTGGGTCTTGGAGGATTTAATGTAAATACTTGCAAGTTGTAAGGCTAAGTGGTTATTTCGGCAGGACGATTGTTATAAACATGCGCAAATTCTGGATCTGGTTCCTGGGTATATTTTTGATAGTAGGCGTTAATCTCGCCTCCTTATCAGCCCAGCCACCACAGGAGTCTCAAAAAGCTACTCAGGTAGAATCTACCCAATTAGCGGCTCCCCCGATGGAGGTTGATAATCATGAAGTGACGCATGAAGATGACGCCCATGCGGGAGAAGAACATGCTTCTGAGGAAGAACATCCCTCCCCCAACCCTCTTTCTGTCATCCCCTTTGTGATATTGCTAATCTTGATTGCTGCTGGGCCGGTATTCTTTGCGGACTTTTGGCATCACAACTATAAATATATTGCGCCGGGACTGGGCTTAATCACCTTACTGTATTACCTGATAGGGCTTCATAATCCTCACGAACCCGCTCACGCCTTAGCTGAATACATCTCTTTTATCGCTCTTTTGGCACCACTATATATTGCCTCAGGAGGGATTTTGTTGCAGATCGACCGTGAGGGTACGCCCTTGGCGAACGTTAGTCTCCTGCTTATCGGTGCCGCGATATCCAATATTATCGGTACTACAGGGGCGTCCATGTTGTTGATTCGTCCCTTTATCCGTCTCAATCGCGACCGCCTCAAGCCTTACCATATCATATTCTTTATTTTTATGGTAAGTAATATTGGAGGATCATTGACGCCCATCGGAGACCCCCCCTTATTCTTAGGCTTTTTGAAAGGAGTCCCATTTAGTTGGACTTTCAATTATATCCTGCCAGAATGGATTTTTGCCCTCTCGCTTTTGGCGATCATCTTCTTCTTTTTTGATCGCAAAAACGCCTCAGACCTCGACAAGGTCGAATCAATCTACTCCGGTAAAATTCAAATTACGGGTACCCGCAACTTCTTTTGGTTAGGGGTGATTGTAGCTGCAGTATTTCTAGATCCCAACGTAGTCGATTGGGTCCCAGCCATACATTATCACGGCACCAAATATTCATTCCTGCGTGAAATCATTCAATTGAGCGCTGGAGCAGCTAGTTATTTCCTAGCCGATAAAAGAGCCCTCAGAGGTAATGAGTTTACCTTCGAGCCCATTGGAGAAGTGGTCTATCTCTTTGCTGGTATCTTCTTCGCGATGATGCCTGCGCTACAAATGATCGGAGAGTTTGCGGCTAGCGATACCGGAAAGTCTTTCTTTACCGTCAACTCCATGTATTGGATCACCGGCTCTCTTTCCGGTTTCCTTGACAATGCGCCTACCTATGTCAACTTTCTCTCCGCCTCTTTGGCCAAGTTTGACCTTAGTGTGAGTAATATTTCCGATGTCAAAGACTTTGCGGCGGGTACTAGCCCTGCTGGCCTTATTACTCAATCCTACCTCAAAGCCATTTCTGTGGCTGCGGTATTCTTTGGTGCTCTAACCTACATCGGTAACGGTCCTAACTTCATGGTCAAAGCCATTGCTGAAGAACGCGGCGTAGAAATGCCAAGCTTTTTCGGTTACATTTTGAAGTATAGTCTCGTCATATTAATGCCAGTTCTTCTGTTGACATGGTTGGTGTTTTTTGTTTTGCTAGGCTAGACGTAAGTCAGCCAAATGTAAGTTTTTCTCAATATCAACCAGCATCTCCAGTAATTGGGTTTTAATTTGCCATAGGTCAAACGTTTTAGGCTTATCCCCTTTTCAAGCAAAATTGATATGAAAAAGCTTCTGCGAATACTTTTTATAGTAGTAGCCTTATTTGTGGGCGCCTTGGCGGCGGCTCCTTTTTTATTTAAGGACAAAATCAACGCCCTGATCCAAGATACCGCTAATGAAAGTCTGGTAGGAACCTTCTATTTCAGCGATCTGGACCTATCTTTTTTCCGCAACTTCCCTAACGTCCGGGTCGCAATGCAAGACTTTGGCATTGCCAATGAAGCGCCTTTTGTGGGCGACACCCTGGCGCAAGGCAAAGAAGTGTCAGTTGTGCTCAACTTGATGAGTGTGATCGGCAATGGTCCGATGGAAATCAAACAACTGATCCTAGACCAGCCAAAGATCCGAGTCAAAGTCCTTGAGGATGGCGTAGCCAATTATGATATCGTTCGCGAGAGCGAACCAACTACAAATACACAAAGCAGTAGTACTGTTAACTACCAAATAGCCCTCCAAGCCTACGAAATCATCAATGGCGAGCTGGACTATGAAGATGCCACTTTACCCATGCATGCGCATATCAGTGGCTTACAACATAAAGGGAAAGGAGATTTTAGTGCGACTGTTTATGAGCTCGTAACTCAGACTGAAACAGAAAGAGTTTGGGTCAACTACGATGCCATTACCTATCTAAACAATAGCAAGATAGGAGGCGATGTCAACCTAAAGATCGATGTGACAGATGAGCTATCGATCGACTTTCTCCAAAATGAGGTTCGCCTTAATGATTTGGCCCTAGAGTTTGATGGCAATATGAAGATGCCAGGCGATGATATTCAGATGGATATCAATTACGCCACCAAGCAAACCAATTTCCGGAGCATACTTTCTCTAGTACCAGGTATCTACACTGCAGATTTTGCCAATCTCAAAACGGAGGGAGACCTCGCTTTCAATGGCTTTGTCAAGGGCACTTATAATGAGTCTCAAATTCCGGGTTTTGGTTTGGATCTTGCCGTGCAGAACGGTTTTCTCCAATATCCGGATCTGCCTACCCCTGTCTCCAATGTACAAATGGACCTAAAGCTTGATTGTCCTGATGGCGATCTGGAGCAGTTATTTGTGGATC